>JAZUEG010000224.1:0-9393 GCA_045640025.1 Bacteroidales bacterium | reverse complement strand
CCTTTCAGCCACAACTACGATCTTAGAGGTTTGCAGTTTGCAACATCTCTCAACTTCTCGTTGTAGCATGTATTTTTAGCACAGATAGCAAATATAAAGACAACACAGATTTTTCACTGATAATGAAATTTTGTCGAACTTTCATTAATCTATGAAAATCTGTGTTGTCTGTGCGATTTTTTTTTCTTAATCATCCACAAAAGCCTTCAGCATCTCGTTGGTGACTGGGGTGCATTCCCCAATAAAAGTGTGGTTTTTGATGAATTATTCCCCAATAAAAGTGTGTTTTTTGATGAATTATTCCCCAATAAAAGTGTGTTTTTGATGAATTATTCCCCAATAAAAGTGTGTTTTTTGTTTGGATATTCCCCAATAAAAGTGTAGTTTTGTGTCGTAATATATTTGTAATCAATATGGAACGATTAATAACAGAAAGCCTCATAAATTGGAAACAAGATCCTGATAGAAAACCTCTGATATTGTTGGGTGCACGTCAGGTAGGCAAAACGTATATCCTCAAAGATTTTGGAAAGAGATTTTTTTCCAACTTCGTATATGTGAACTGTCATAACAATCCTTTTGCTGAAAATCTCTTTGTGGATTTCGATATTAAGAGGATAATCAGGGAGATAGAGATCAATTATGACGTGAAAATACATCCCGACAAGACCTTGCTTTTTCTGGACGAGATACAGGAGGTGCGCAATGGCATTGCCTCACTCAAATATTTCTGTGAGGACGCCCGTGAATATTATGTGGCTGTGGCTGGCTCCCTGTTGGGTATCTCCCTCAAAGAAAACGAGTCGTTTCCTGTGGGAAAGGTCAACACATTGCGTATGTATCCTATGACATTCAAGGAATTCCTCAAAGCGTGCGGCAACGAGGGATTGTACACTTCGGTAGAGAACTTGGATTGGCAGATACTCAAGAGTGTGGAACCCAAACTTATAGAATTGCTCAGACAATACTATTTTGTGGGAGGAATGCCTGAGGCTGTGGCTTCTTTCCTGAAATATAGAGATGTTGCCAAGGTAAGGGATATACACAACGAGATTCTTGATGCGTATTACCGTGACATCTCGAAACACACTCAGACTATGGTGATGCGCATACATCAGGTTTGGGAGTCGATACCCAAGCAGCTCGCCAAGGAAAACAAGAAGTTTGTTTTCGGTGTTATCCGCAAGGGAGCAAGGTCGTCTGATTTTGAGGTCGCGATACAATGGCTGGTTGACGCCGGTTTGATATACAAGGTAGAGCGCTGCCTTTCGCCCACCTTGCCCCTTAAATTTTATGCTGACAGTTCGGCGTTCAAGATATATATGCTCGATTGCGGATTGCTGGCTACTATGACTGAGGCTCAACCTAAGGATATGCTTTTGGGAACCAAGGCGTTTGTCGAATTCAAGGGGGCTTTTACAGAGAACTTCGTGCTTCAACAGTTGATTTCTGTTGCCGAGAGCAAGGTTTATTATTACAGCAAGGAAAATTCCACAATGGAGATCGACTATATGATACAGAGCGGTTCCCGCATTTTACCAATAGAGGTGAAGGCCGAGGAGAATGTCAAGAGCAAATCCCTGTCGCAATTCATCAACATCGACCATAAGGACAAGGGCCTGAATGGTTTGCGATTCTCTATGCTTCCGTACATTAATCAGCAATGGATGGAGAACGTGCCTCTATATGCAGTGGAGGATTTCCTGAGGAAGGGGCAATCCTCCTCAGGCTCTTAATCATCCACAAAAGCCTTCAGCATCTTGGCCTTGCCGAAAACCACGATTCTGTCGCCCTCCTGGAGCACGGTCATAGCTAATGGCTCGGTGAGTTTGCGCTCCTTTATCACCTTGCCGCGCCAGTTGGTGGATTCGGTCATGCGGAGGATTGTGAGGATGTTCAGCTTGTATTTCGATCTGATGTCGCTGTCCTTGATCACCGTGCCGTAATATCTTTTCGGAAGGTCCACCTCGGCCACCTTGTGCTGGTCGAATAGGCTGAAAACCTCCTGGGCACCGGTCAGCGACAATCGGTCGGTCAGCCTTTCAGCTGACTCCTCCTCCGGGTGAACTATCTCTATATTATGGTCGATGGCCTCCAGCACACGCTGATGGGTGTCGTTGATGGCGCGGCAGATCAGGCGCTTGTTCTCGTCCATCTGGTGGAAAGTGGCGGTCACCAGTATCGACTGTCCGATATCCTCGCCTATGGCCACGATTACGCAGTCGGCCTCGTCCCAGACGGGGAGACCGGCGCGGATGGCGTTTACGTCGGTGCAGTCCAGCTTTACCGACGATGTTATCATGTCCTTAAGTGCGTCCACCTTTTTGTCAGACGTATCAGCTCCATAAACCTCATTGCCGGCATTAGTGAGCCTGATGGCCAATGACGAGCCGAAATTTCCAAGTCCTACTATGATGTATTTTTTCATAATCTTGATTTTTTAATCATCCCACATACACATTCTCCTTCGGATACATGTAGTTGAGCGACTTAACCGGGGTGAAGAATGCCTTGGCCAGAGTGAGCGCGCCCACACGGCCTACAAACATCAGGAATGTTATCAGAATCTTGCTGGCCGACGACAGCGAATCCGTGATGCCCATGCTGAGTCCACAGGTGCAGTAGGCCGATGTGGTCTCAAACAGCATTTCGGTGAGCGACGCCGAATGGTTGTCCGATTCGAAAATGCTCATCAGGAATGTGCCTACGCTTATGAATATCAGCGAGATAATGATTACTGCAAACGCCAGACGCACTGTGCGGTTGGCTATCTTGCGGCGGAAGATCTCTATGCGGTCTTTGCCCTGCAGAATGCTCAGGATATCGAGCACCGCAATGCCGAAAGTTGTGGTCTTGATACCGCCGCCCGTTGATATCGGCGAGGCGCCTATCCACATCTGCGCTATCAGAAATATTATTGTGGATATGCGCATCGTGTTGAGGGCCACGTCGTTGAATCCGGCGCTTCGAGGCATTACGGCATAGTAAAACGAATCCACCAGCTTGTGCCAGAATCCGTCGTGGGCCTGCAGTGTGTTGTTGCGCTCCAGAGCGAAAAATACTACGGTGCCCACCACAAAAACGGCTGTCGATACTATCGTGGCCAGTTTGGTGTTCACGTTTATCAGTCTCGGCTCGTGGATGTAGCGCTTGCCGTCCACTATCACGCGCTTCAGGTTTCTCAGCTTGTGGTAGATGAAATTCTGGAGATTGATAAGTATCGGGAATCCCACGCCGCCCAGTATAGCTAATAGCGAGATTATTATCTTCAGCGAATAATTGTTGAACAGCGATCCTGCGCACATGCTACCCGGAATTGTGGTAAATCCGGCGTTGCAGAATGCCGATATCGCATTGTATATCGCGAAGTAGACCCGGTCGCTCGTGGTGGGAATCTCCGGGCAGCATTCCACCGCCGCGAATATCGATATCGCGCCTATTATCTCGATGGTGAAGGTGTAGATTACTATGGTGAGTATAATCTTGAGAGTGCTTCCCATGCCCTCGGTGCCCACCATGTTGCCCAGCATCGCATCGGCCTTGAATGAGCTTGTGTCCTTGAAGAAATAGGCGATGAAGCAGGTGAAAGTCATTACGCCCAATCCGCCCACCTGGAGCAGAAAGAGCAGAATTCCCTGCCCGAGCGGAGTAAGCAGCTCGCCCGAATCGAAACACTGCAATCCCGTGATGCTCGTGGCGCTCGTGGCCATGAAAAGGCAGTCTACAAACGGCAATTTGGTGACAGCCGCGTTGGGCAGTTTCAGCAGACCAGCGCCAATGAAAATTATAACGATAAAGCTGAGCGCAAACAGAAACTCCGGCTTTATCTTGGCCACAAGTACCTTGAATGTGTTTTTGCTGACCTCGATAAAGAATGTGGCCAGCAGTATAAGGTATACCAGATCGGGACTAGTGAGAAATCTGTAAAATATTCCGTGATAGTTTACACTGTCGAATACAAAGTTTACATTAAACAGATAGAAAATCAGGAATATAAACAGCAGAATCCTTATCACGAACATATAAATCTTCTGCCCGCGACCGCGGTTTTTGAGTATCGACGGCATCTTGGTGCTGAAGAATATGAAATAGAAAAACAGGTATACATGGTATACCGTATGCAGCGATGATGTGTCGGTACCCTCGCCCAGAAAGCCGATCTCGTACACCGCCACAAAGAAAACTATTATGGTGGTGTAGAACAGCATATTGTCGATAATGGACCTCAGCCTCGAGCTCTGGTACTTCGACAATCCGTTTTTATATATGTTTTTTAGGTATTCCAGCACTTGTGATATAAATTTTGATTATGAGTCATGCGTCCCGTAGGATGAGTCTGCTGTCGCAGACATAATCCTACGGTTATAGATGCTTTGTCCCCGTTGGGGACAGGAGTTGGATTAATGTATTATCCATTGTCCATTGCCTACCGTATTCCTTGCTTGTTCTTGTATTCCCGGCGGTACTGGTCGTTTTTCCAGTTTCGGTACATGGTCTCAAATTTCTTCTGGAAAAACTCTGTGGGGCCGGGAGCCGGATTCATCGACAGATTACCCTCGGGGCTGATGAGGTAATACATCGGGAATGCCCTTACGTCGTATTTCTGAAGCATTTCCTTGTTGCCTCCGTACCAGTAAAACTTGAATCCGTAGTCCTCCTGCATCTGGTCGCAGAAATTTGTGAAACTCTTCCTCTCCTGCGATACAAAAACCACCACTATCTCCATGATGCTCTCGGGGATGGTTTTGCGGGTCTCTATCAGCAGGCTTAGGTCGCTCTGCGATGTATAGCTGTTGGGATTAAAGAAAATCAAGTAAGTGAATTTCCCGGCAAAATTGTTGAGGCTGTAGCTGTTGCCGTCGCGGTCGCTTATGCTGATTTCGGGAGCCGGATATCCGCACATCAGCTTTGTGAAATCCTTGCTCATGTTGCTGGCTATCTGCCTGAAATCCTTGGTCTTGCTCTTCAGCGCCATCGAATCCACCAGCGCCACGAGATTTTCCTTCGGGAACGTGTCGGCGTAATACGCATCCTTTATTCCCTTCAGGATTATGTAATCGGCCAGCATATCGGTTCCCACCTTTTTCTCGGCTATAAGCGCCTGTCTCAGAGAGTGGTAGCTCTTGTCGTGAATGGCCATGTACTTGTCCTGGTGGTTTACAAATTCCTCCTTGATATTGGTGAATACATTCGAGAACACATCATCAAAGAGGTCGTTGTAGGCCGGATTCTTGTACAAAACATCCTTTCCGCTGAAAAACTCCTCTATAATAATATTGTGGTTGCGGTGGTAGGCCGTATTGTCGAGCATGCCGAATCTGTATTTCATGTAGCTCTTGAAAAACGGATTCCCGCAGCTGAACTGTGCCGCAATCTTGGCCTCCAGAGTATCGGTCTGGGCCTTGCTCACGCTGTATTGCGATGTAAGTATCCTGTTGAGCGCCTGAGTGTAAACCCTGTCGAATGAGGGGATTACGATATTCAGGTCCTCGGGATCTGGCTCTATCAGCTTGGGATAAAACTCGTATTTCCTGAAAAAAGGATTCATCTCGTCCTGAGGCCTTATCTTCTGTTTCTCGGGCAATACTATGGTCTGCCTTGTGTTGGGCTGCAGATACAGCATGCACTTAAAAACCGTGAGGTCGATATACGCCTGAGTCACCTCCTTCAGCCTCACGCTAAACGAGAAATTGCCGTCCTTGTCTACCGGCGCCTGAGCTATAAGTGTCTCTTTCTTATTTATATAGTCGTCTATGGAGTACATTCTCAGGGTATCGCCGGCGTAGGTTTTTGCGTTTCCGCTCACCACGTCGGTCTGGGCCATCAGAGCGCCTGCCCATAATATCAGCAATAATGCCGAAAACAGTCTCGTTTTCATTTTGTTTTTCTTTTTTTTCAGCTAATGGCGTTATAATAAAATCCTCTACATCTTGAATCTCAGCACGCCGCCATTGCGCGACTGAGAGCCGAAAACAGGGTCCTCGACCTTCTGGGCCAGTTTCACGCCATCAGCTGCCTCTACCTGAAGGTCGGTGGTCTTGAGCTTAAATGATGTTTTGCCGCACCTTATTACATCGCCGTCCTTCAGCCTTACGGGATTGCCGTCTATACGCTCCTTGCTGTTGTTCAGGTAAGTGCCGTTGGTGGAAGGCTTGCCCTGCACCTTCTCGTTGTCGGCCAGGATGTATTCGTAAGTATTTCGCTCAGTGAGTTTTACGGCCAGCACAGCATGATTTCTGCTTACATAGATGTCGTTGGCCACAGGTATGTCGGGTCTGCTGAGGGTCGATTGTCTGCCTATACGGTTTTTGCCCTTGTGGAGCTCGTAATGCGTTGATTCCGAGCCGTCTGATAATAATATCAGCCATCCTGCTGTTGTGTTGTCCATGATAGTTGGTGTATTATTTATGATGTAGTGTTGTGTACTTCGTGAACTTTTCATTTGCGAAGTTATAACAAATATTGATGTTTTCAAAAGTTTTTTGCATTATTTGAAAAAAACTTATTACTTTTACACTCAATTTCAATCAAAAAAACATTAAGAAACATTATACCAATGAATCAATTGCTTTTGAGCGTTGCCACCATCGGCGATGCGCTTAGGGAGCTGCTGGGCATCGATATCGTACTGCCCATTCAGACATACGGATTTTTTGTAGCAATGGCCTTTGTAACAGGTACTTTCATCATGAGCCGTGAATACCGCCGCATGGAGGCGCTCGGCCAGGTGGGCCCTGTATACAAGGTGGTTACCGTGGGCGAAAAGATCAAGCCCATGGAGCTTGTGTCATCATTTCTCGTGGCCTTCCTCATCGGCTACAAGCTTGTGGATATCATCCTCAATTACAAGGAGTTTGCAGCTGATGCGCAGGGATTTCTGATTTCGCGCCGCGGCAGCTGGATGGGAGGCATTATCCTGGGTGCCCTGTCCACATATTTCACCTGGAAAGACCGCAAGAAAAAGGAGCTTCCGCGTCCCAAGCAGGTGATCCTGAGGCAGTATCCACATCAGCTGGCAGCCAATCTCCTTATCGTGACAGGTATTTTCGGTCTCTTCGGAGCCAAGATTTTCCATAATTTTGAGAACTGGGACCGTTTTGTGGCCGATCCTATAGGCGAGCTCACATCTTTCAGCGGTCTCACATTCTTCGGCGGACTTATAGTGGGCGGTTTTGCGGGAGCATGGTATCTGCGCAAAAACCAGCTCAGCTCGTTCCATACGCTCGACTGCGCGGCCTGCGGAATTCCGTTCGGCTATGCCATGGGTCGTTGCGGATGTCAGCTCTCCGGCGATGGCTGCTGGGGCATAGAGAACACCTCGGAGTGTCCGTCGTTTCTGCCAGAGTGGGCCTGGAAATCCACTTTCCCTCACAATGTTATCAACTCTGGACATCAGATGGCCGATTGCGGCGGATACACTCACTGCCACGAGCTTACCACGAGCGTATATCCCACATCGCTCTACGAGACCTGCATGATGCTGGTGATTTTCTCGATCTGTTTCTTCTGGCTCAACAGGAAAATCAAGTTTCCGGGAATGCTTTTCGGAATCTACCTCACTCTTCAGGGAGTGGAGCGCCTGCTCATCGAGAGCATCCGCGTCAACAACAAGTTCCATGTTTTCGGCATGGAGGTTACACAGGCACAGATGATTGCCACCGGTCTCATAATCGCCGGTCTTACAATCATTTACCTTACCTACAAGTACAGGGACAAGGTGGCTGAGATGGCACGCTACAAGGAGAATATCCCAAGCATCAAGGCCCAGATTGTGGATAAGTTAGATTAATGATGAAGACTGCGGTTGTAATTTTGAACTGGAACGGCGAGAATTTTCTGCGCGAGTATCTGCCGTCGGTTGTCAGATTTTCTGTATCAGCTGATACAAAAATAATTGTGGCCGACAACAACAGCAGCGACGGATCCATCGCCCTTCTTAGGAGCGATTTCCCGGAGGTTGGAATCATTCAGCTCGACCGTAATTACGGTTTTGCCGGCGGATACAACAAGGCTCTCGCCGATCTGGATGCCGAGTATTATGTATTGTGCAACAGCGACATAGAGCTGAGGTCTGATGCCGTATCGCCCATTATCAGGCTCATGGACAGCGATCCCGATATTGCCGCCTGTGCGCCCAAGCTGATGTCGCTCCGCGAGGACGGCCTCTTTGAGTATGCGGGCGCGGCCGGAGGTTTCATCGACAAGTACGGCTATCCGTTCTGCCGCGGCAGGATTATGGACACCGTGGAGCGCGACGAGGGACAGTACAACGATGAGTGCGAGATTTTCTGGGCCACGGGTGCCTTCATGGTGGTAAGGAGCCGGGTCTGGCACGAGTTGGGCGGATTGGATGAGAGTTTCTTTGCCCACATGGAGGAGATTGACCTCTGCTGGCGGATAAGGAACCGCGGCTACAAGGTGATGTATTGTCCTGATGCTGAGGCTTTCCACCTGGGCGGCGGCACGCTCAATCAGGGAAATCCGCGCAAGATTTTCCTCAATTTCCGCAATTCGCTATGGATGCTGTTCAAGAATCTGCCCAAGGGCCATCTTTTCACGCGTCTTTTTGCAAGGATGGTGATGGACGGGGCATCGGCTATGGTATATTTGTTTCAGCTGAAATTCAGTTACTTCTGGGCCGTGGTTAGGGCGCATTTTGCATTGTATTCCAATCTGGGACGGCTTAGGAGACAGCGGCGCGCCTTGCAGGATGAGGGCACGGATAGGTCAAACGCCATTAGCTGCACTCTCGATGGAAGCATGGTGTGGCGATACATGGTAAGGAAGCAGAAAACATTCAACAAACTTTATATAAAGTAATGGAGGATAAGAAGATAGTGATAATCCCGACCTACAAGGAGAGGGAGAATATCGAAAACATAATCCGCGTTGTGATGGCGCTGGACGGCAATTTTGATGTGCTGATAATTGAGGACAACTCGCCCGACGGCACCGCCGATATTGTGAGGAGTCTGATGCCCGAGTTCGACGGCCGGCTCCACATGATAGAGCGCGAGGGCAAGCTCGGCCTCGGTACTGCTTATATTACGGGTTTCAGATGGAGCCTCGAGAATGGCTACGACTATATTTTTGAGATGGATGCCGACTTCTCGCATCCGCCTGAGAAGCTCATAGACCTCTACAAGGCCTGCCACGACGAGGGCAATGACCTTGCCATTGGCAGCCGTTATATTTCGGGCGTCAATGTGGTGAACTGGCCCATCGGCCGTGTGCTGATGAGCTATTACGGATCGGCATACGTGAGGCTGGTGACCAGGATGAAGATAATGGACACCACCGCCGGTTTCAAGTGCTACACCCGCAAGGTGCTGGAATCCATCGACTTCGACAAGATAAAGATGAAGGGCTACGGTTTTCAGATAGAGATGAAGT
>JAZUEG010000223.1:0-1945 GCA_045640025.1 Bacteroidales bacterium | reverse complement strand
CCAGTTCCTCGTGGATGCCGGCAATTCGGGCGATGTGATAGGCTATCCCACATTTGTGGCCGGAGCTCCCCGCACATTCGGCGCCATGTTCCGCGTAGGCCTCCACCATAACGACAAGAAACAGGAGCGTTAGTGTATTTTTTTTGTATTAGCTGATACAGAATATATACGAGCCTGCCATCGCTGTGGAAAATGGAAAACTGCATAAAAAAATCTTTGCTGAATCAAAAAAAATCTTTTACCTTTGCCACAAAAGAAACAAAATACACAAAACATGGATATTTTCGACAGAATAGAAGCTTCTACCGGTGGTCCTATCGGACAGTACCGTCAGAAGATTGAGGGTTACTACACCTTCCCAAAGCTCGAAGGCGAGCTTGGCCCTCACATGACATTCAACGGCCAGCCTGTTCTCAACTGGTCGCTCAACAACTACCTTGGCCTTGCCAACGATCCCGAGATCCGCAAGGTGGACGCCGAGGCCGCCGCTAAATGGGGTATGGCATATCCTATGGGCGCCAGAATGCTTACCGGCCACACAGCTCTCCACGAGCAGCTCGAGAAGGAGCTTGCCGAGTTCGAGAAGAAAGAGGCCGCCTACGAGTTCAACTTCGGCTACCAGGGTATCGTATCTTGTATCGACGCTCTCGTTACACGTCACGATGTAATCGTATACGATGCCGAGATCCACGCCTGCCTTACCGACGGCAAGCGTCTCCACCAGGGCAGCAGCTACTCTTACCGTCACAACGACATCAAGAGCTGCGAGCAGAAGCTTAAGGTTGCCTGTCAGAAGGCTGAGGAGCAGGGCGGCGGTGTTCTCCTGATTACCGAGGGTGTATACGGCATGACCGGCGCGCTCGGCATTCTCGACCAGATCTGCGCTCTCAAGAAGAAATACAAGTTCCGTGTAATGATCGACGACGCCCACGGTTTCGGCGTAATGGGTCCTACAGGACGCGGTACTTCAGAGCACTTCGGCGTAATGGACGAGGTGGATATCTACATCGGCGCATACGCCAAGAGTATGGCCACCATCGGCGGTTTCGTAGCATCAGAGAAGCGAGTAATCGATTACCTGAAGTACAACATGAGATCTCAGATGTACGCCAAGAGCCTCCCAATGCCTATCGTTGAGGGTTGCTTGAAGCGTCTCGAGATTATCCGCGGCGAGAAGGGTCAGCAGCAGCGCAACAAGCTCTGGGAGATCACAAAGCGCCTCCACGACGGATTCCGCAATCTCGGTTTCGATATAGGACCTGCCGAGGCTTGCGTGGCTCCTGTAAGCATCAAGGGCGGTGTAGAGCAGGCCACACGCATGGCTCTCGACCTCCGCGAGAACTACAAGATTTTCTGCTCTATCGTAGTATATCCTGTAATTCCTCCGGGAATGGTAATCTTCCGCATCATCACCACAGCGGCCCACACCATCGAGGATGTAGACTACACATTGAAGGCCTTCACCGAGATCCGTGAGAAACTCAACCGCGGCGAGTACGATGGCGAGATGCCTGATGTAGTAAAACTTCTCAAGAAGTAATCTCGCATGGCTATGCCAATAGCCGGCATAATATAAAAAGTGCCTGTCTGCAATTCTGCGGACAGGCACTTTTTGGTTCCCAATGTTACCAAAATTTAATGAAAAAATTTCACAAAAAAAAGTACAACCTAAAAAAATATTTCTTAAATTTGCCATTGTCAAACAAGACATATTATTAATCAAATTTAATTAAGCAATAAAATGACAAAAGTAGCTATTAACGGTTTCGGCCGTATTGGTCGTCTGGCTTTCCGTCAGATGTTTGAGGCAGAAGGTTATGAGGTAGTTGCAATCAACGACCTTACATCTCCAAAGATGCTCGCTCACCTTCTCAAGTATGATACAGCTCAGGGTGGTTTCGCTGGCAAGTTCGGCGAGGGCAAGCACACTGTAGAGGCAACTGAG
>JAZUEG010000222.1:0-4304 GCA_045640025.1 Bacteroidales bacterium | reverse complement strand
ATGAACATCTGCAGCGAATCCACCTCACGCAGCGCCGAGATATCTCTCACGACATTAGCTGCAAAAAACGTGGCATAATCGCCCATGCGGGAATCTATGTACCACGAGTCCTTGAATCCATCGGGACACAGGATCACCATTCCGTAGTCGTTGGCCAGGTCCTGAAGGGAGCAGATTCCGGGCCACTGCCTGTGGCTGCCGCCGTATCCGTGGAGCAGTATCACGGCCGGGCGAGCCAGCGAATCGGCGCCGTACTGCTCCGGCACATAATACAGAACCGTATCGGCACGGCCGTAATCGCCGCCATCCACCACCAGCATCTTCTGCCCTTGCGATGGCAGGGTCATGGCAGCTAATAGCAAAATTATGTAAAACACTCTCGTCATAATCAGCGGAATTTAAGTTTGCGAGCGGCAAAGGCGCTCATCTTTATCAAAAGCCATCCGTGGGAGAAACGGCTGATCTGTGTCTCGCCGTATTCGCGGTCGCGGTACCTCACTATCACCTCCAGGATCTTGAGATTGAGCTTGGCGGCGCCGAAGAGCAGGTCGAAATCGCCGAATGGGTCAAAATCGCCGAAGTATGCCCTGTTGCGCGCTATCATCTCGTAATGCCGGCGGAAGAGAACCTTGGTTCCGCAGAGCGTGTCCTTGAGTCTCTGGCCCAGCAGATACGAGAAAAACTGTCCGAAAAACTTGTTGGCCAGCAGATTCAGGAATCTCATAGCCTGTTTCTCCATAGGGTATACCAGCCGGCATCCGTTTACGAAATCGCATTTGCCCGACCTCAGGGCCTCGTAGAATTTAGGGAGGTCCTCGGGCGGAGTTGTGAGGTCGGCATCCAGGATCATGAGAATATCGCCATTAGCTGCCATAAAAGCCTCGCGGACGGCGTTGCCCTTGCCCTTGCCGGTCTGCCGCATCACCTTGATGTCCTTGCCGGGATATTTGAGTCTCACGCGCTCGCACTCGGCGTAGGTGTCGTCCTGCGAATTTCCCTCTATGAAGATAAACTCCTGATGGCTGCCGAATTCCGGGGTGCGGAGTATGGCGTTTTCGATGTTGCCCTGCTCGTTGCGCGCCGGCACCACAATGCTCACCGAATATTCCCGAGTATCAGTACGCACGGGCCTCACGGTGATGAACTTTACCAGATCGAGCCCGCGGAAGGGCGGTATATTGGCCAGCACTGTATTGAAAAACCAATTGACCACCGGCACGTATTTCGGAAACATCAGCTTGCTCTCGGTTTTCACGATCTCGAAGCCCTCGAGATTGAGCAGACAATCGATGTCGCGCACCGACAGCCAGTTTTGCAGAGGCTGTTTCTGCTTGATGTGTATCAGCTCGCCAAGCCTCAGCAACGGCTCCCAGAGATAATTGTAGGTGGATATTATCACCCGGGTATCGGGTCCGCAGTACTGGCGCAGCGTGTGGAAAAATTTCTGAATATCCACCAGGCAGGCCAGGAGGTCGGATACTATCACGTAATCCGGCACAAAGGGGCACACAAACTCCTCGCCATCAGCTACCTGAAACTCCAGTTCCGGGTATTTGGAGCGCGCGGTCTCTATGAGCGACGGGGCAAAATCTATGCCCAGCCCACGCCTGGGTCTCACTGCGTGGAGGAGGTCGCCGGTGGAGCATCCCACCTCGAGGACATCGCTGCCCTCGGGGATCATGAATGCGAAATGGCGCTCCAGCTCCCGGTGATAAAACCTGTTGCGGTGTATCCACTTGTCGCGCGAGGAGGCGTTCTGCTCGTAATAATCGAGCATCCGCTGCTTGTCGCGGTCTGTAATATGCTGCATTTCTTGTATTTATCTAATGTAACTTCTGATGGCGGATTCCAGCATCTGCACTGCGGCGGGATCCGCTCCCAGCTCGCGCGCCTTCTGCGCCTCGGGGAGCGCCTCGGCAAAACGCCTGAGATTGTAGAGCGCCACGGCCTTGTTGTACTGCGCGTCGAAATTGCCGGGCGTTATGGAGAGCACCTTGTCGAAACACTCGATGGCCTTATCGAACTCGTGGGCCTCAAAGTAGACCACCGCGTTCAGGAATTCCAGCTGAGCCGAAACCTCGCTGTTGCCGGCATTCAGCCTCATGGCCTCCTCCACGGTGCGGCGAGCCTTGCCGAGTTCGTTGGATTTCAGATAGTTGATTACGAGATTGCGCCACATGGCCGGCGACTCGGGATCCACCACCACAGCCGCCTGAAAAGCCCTCTCGTCGGGAAGCCCATCGCGCTGGAGCTCAAATATATATGCCGGTTCGCGCTCACCAAACTGTTTCAGGAACTTCAGCTCGGTAGGATGTTCTTCTATAAATACCTTCAGCGAATTGCGGACGGTGGTTACGGTGCGGCCGTTTAGCTCGTATGGATTCAGCCTGAGGTTTGCGAGTATCACGTGGGTGCCCTTCAGCGAATCCATCAGCATGGCGCGCATCGAATCGCTATCGAAAGTGTGGAGCTTGTAGAGTCCTTGGAACTTTACATTCTGTGCGCCATCAGCTGCTATCCACGACATCTGGCTCTTGCGGCAGATAACCACCGAGCCCTGCGGAAGACTGTCGCTCGCCCACTTGCTGGCCAGCATGTAATTGCGCCAGTCGTCGGTGTAGGTCCTGTAGCTTCCATTATCGAAGTGAGCCGAAATATCGCCATCAGCCCGCCCCATGGTTCTCACGAGGTTGGCCACAAAAACCACTCCGGCCAGCATTAGCGGAATCATCCACCGGCGCCCGCACACCTTATATATAGTGTGCATCAGCAGACCTGCCATCAGCGGAAAATAAATCATTATCAGCCTCTCCTGGTCCCAGAGTTTCTGAAGCATCACAAATGTAACTCCCACCATTACAGCGGTATAGCCGTATACCACGAAGAGTTTGCGATTGTGTTGCCAGATGTATATGCCAGCTAATAGCAAAATTATCAGAATCACCACCGTTGCGGTAGTATTTATGAAACGGTCGTCGTAATCGTACCAGCCGAGCATTTTCATGAAATGCTTGGACAGATACAGCACCGAATTGTCCCAAAACCTCTGAAAATATCCGCCAAGAGTCTCGTATCCGGCCGACTCGTCGTAGGGATTTACGAGCAGAATGCTGTTGAGCTGATTGCGGAAACTCACACTCTCCACATCCCAGAACAGACGGCGGTAAACAGTGTTTACAATGTGGCACAAAACCGATGCGCCTGCAAAAACGGCCGCGGGTTTGTATTTTTTAGCTAATAGCAGGTAAATAAGAACCGACGGAATAACCACGATGGCAAGGCTCCTGGTCTGAAACATCACGTAGGCCAGCAGAGCCAGCAGACCGAAATTAAGGCAATATTTCTTCCACATCTGGCCGCCATCGAGGGCGCTCCACTCAGGCTCGCGGTCCATGGCCTCAAGCAGATAGAGCAAAAATCCCGACTGAAGCATCATGAAAAACGGCTCGGTATATGTGGAAGAAGCATATAGCAGAAGCATATAGCAAACGGCCGACACAGCCGAAACCGCAACGGCAGTAAAAGCATCGGCAAACTTCGACATCAGCCTGTGAGTGAGATAAACCGACGCTGTGAAAAACAAAACCGAAAGAAATTTAAACAGAATGATGTGGAATCCGAACACATTGCTCAGGTATCCGAGAAGCATCGGATAAACAGGCCCCTGCCAAGTAGGAAAAGCCGTTCCATTGGCAAACTTGAAAGCCGATTCAAGATAAGTGCTGTCGTCGCCACCCACCGAAACATCTGGCACAAAAACAAAAAGAGCCATTACAAAAGCCAATGCCGTAAGCACATAGCCGATAACACTGCTATAGGGAGCCAAAAAATCAGCCAAAACAAAATCCTTTTTTTCTACCTGTTTGGTATTAGATTTGCTTGGTGTTTTATTGATTTTATTTTTGTTTGAATATTTCATCTCAATATAAATTGCTTAACGAGACAAAATTAAAAAATAAAATCGTTAATTAAAAACATTCGGAATACAAAAACACAAAAAGTAAAGAATATTATACTTAAATAAGTGTTTAGGCAAATCAACAAAGTAGCTAAACAAAAGTATTACGAATGTAACATTGACAGAAAAAGCATTGCTAACATTTTTAGCATTGCTAAAATTTTAAACAAGGTGTTTAGCAGCTAATGGCGAACAAAATTCCGGGACTCACTTCCGGATCGCGGCATCATGCGCCAAGAAAAACAGGACAAAATGTCATGCAAACGAGGCAACAAAACAGACTTCCCTGAAATCGCAACAACTCAACGACATTTCGATACAGCAACATCAACCCTACACCAACACA
>JAZUEG010000221.1:0-7178 GCA_045640025.1 Bacteroidales bacterium | reverse complement strand
GGAGAGGTTCTTGCCGTATACCCTGAGGTCGAAATCCAGATGTCCGCGGCGGCCGTGCCACGAATAGCCCATGTTCATATTAAACAAGGTGTAGGCGTTCTGGAGGAAGATGTCGGTATTCTCGTCGTCGTAATAGAGCTTGCCCGATACGGTGAGCGAGGGGTAGAAATATATGAGCCCCCTGTGGCGTACGGGAATGGTGAAATTGAATCCGCCGTCGAATGTGTGGTCGGGTATCTGGCGGAAACGCTTGCCGTGGAGGGCCTGCTGATTGCCGTTCATATCGAACTCCGAGTAGCGCGCCCTCACGAAAGAATAGTCGATGAAGGTGCTCACGTTTCTATTGAATGTGTATAGCAGCGACCCATCGAAACCGTAGGCGTGCGCCTTGCCCTCGTCGTCGTTGAAGGACTGCATGGTTCCGTTCTCGTTTTCGCCGAATACGTAGCTCTGGAAGTTTTTCCAGTTGTAATAGAAAAACGAGGCGTAATACTTGAAGTTTCCGTATGTGGAGAGTCCCTTGATGCCGAGCTCGTAATTTACGAGCAGCTCGGGCGAGAGCCTCTGTACCACATCGGGACGGTAGTCGAAATACACCTGCGCCGGCCTTCGTCCCTTGGATACTGAGAGATACAGATTGTGGTTCTGGTCGAATTTCCAGTTTACCGAGGCGCGGCCCACCCACGAATTGTATGAAGTATCCACCTTGCAGAGCTGTCCCTGGCTGGAATGGTATAGCAGCGATGTGCCGAGCATAGGCGCTGTCATGCTCGTAGATTCGTATGAGGTCTCCATCCTCTCGCCGGTGCCCCTGAGGCCCAGAGTGAGGTAGAATTTGGGGAGGAAATTCCAGGTGAAATCGGCGAAAAGGCTTCCCTCAAAGGACTTGGTGTGCTCCTCGTCGTTTTCGTAATAATTGTCGGTAAGAGGCACGTTGGAAATGGCCACCAATGCCGGATTCTGCGAGAGAGTCTGCTCCAGATTGAATGAGCGCACAAAACCCGAGACACCGGCATCGCCCAGCACGCTGCCGGCCAGCGCCGCCATCTGGGGATTTCCGTCCAGGAGCTCCGAGATGTAACGGTCGAGCACAGTATACACTGTTTCAGCTGATAGCGAGATAATATCGGGCGTATTCTCCCAGAAATGCTGCTCCTCGTAGAGCGACTTGTAGAGTTTATCAAGATTATTAACCACGGCATCCTCGGCAAGGCCCTTGTAGCCCATTATCATCTGATACACAGCCTCTCCCTGAGCGGGATCGGGAATACCTGCCTTGAGCTGTGCGGCAAAACCCTCCAATCCCTGGCCAATGCCCTGCGCCACCATGGGAGGCAGGTCTGACACCTGAGACTTGATGGTCTTGCCTATGACGGCTGGATAGAAATATCTGAGGTCGCCATCAAAGAGGTATCCGTGCGAATTGTCTTCCATGAAATACGACGCGCCGAAAAATCCCTCAAGATTGTTGCCGTTGTTCCAGTTGATGCGCAGCTCGTCGCTTATCTGGAGGCCGTCGGCATGGGCATGGCCATTGAGCATGGGATAGAAACACCCATCCACATCGTAGCGGTCCTTGCTGTCGAAATGCCTGATACCGAAAGTATTGGACAGAGAGATGCGGTCGTTGAAACGGCTGTCGAACTGGAGGATTCCGTTTATCACGTTTCTGCTGATACCCAACTCATTGCCGCCGTTCAGGAATGCCCTGGTGAATGGCGACACATCGAGCGGATCGTCGGGCAGACCCACGCGCTTAGACTTGAACGACGAGCCGGGGTCGTTGTTGGTGAGGTAATCGATGGTGAAATTAATCACATTGTTGGAATCCAGGAATATGGAGGTGGAGTTCTTGATGGCAAAAGCCTTCTTGCCATTGAGCCTTCCGCCACCCAGATTCTCCATATATCCGTCGTGGGCATCGTATCTTACGGCTGTGCGGTTGGCCAGATGCCTGCCCACGGGAATATTCACCATGGCCTCGGCGGTCTGCTGATTGAAATTTCCGTAGCCCAGCCTGGTATAGAAATCGAAATACTGCACAGGTTTCTTGCGCACATAGTTGATGGCGCCAATCTCGGCACCGCGTCCGAAGAGCGTACCCTGCGGACCCTTGACCACCTCCACGCGCTCGAGGTCGAACGGCTCGATAACCGACGACTGGAGCCTGCTGATGGAAATGCCATCGAGGAAAACCGAAATACGGTGCTGCGAATAGCTCTCGCCGCCATCGGAAGTTACTCCGCGGATAGCGGCAGCTGATGTCAGGTAATCCTGGAGCGGATTGCTGAAACCGGGAATATATCTCGACATCTCGTCGATCTGATATGTATTGAGCGCCTGCTGGCGGTCGGCATCTATCACCGAAATAGCGATAGGCACATCGAGCTCGCGCTGAAGACGTTTCTGCGTACTTACCAGCATATCAGACACATGCTGTTTTTCCCTGGCGCCAAGCACCACAAAAACATCCATCTTGTTTTGCACGGGAATGGTGTCGTTATTGAATCCCATGCACGATATCACGACCTTCCTATTGGCATATCTATCTGGCACCCGGAGATTGAAAACTCCGGTAACATTGGTAAGCGCGGCCAGCTCAGTATCAGGAATATAGACCATGGCTCCCACAATGGGGCCGCCGCTGTGGCTCTCCACCTTGCCCGACATACGCACAATCTCGCCCGTCTGAGCCCCGGCCGAAATGGAGGACAGCAGAAAAATCGCCATTAGCTGCAAAAAACCTATATATCTAAAGAACAATCTCATAACGTATCAAATTAATGGATGAATAGTTTTTTTCAAATATAATACAAAATCAATTCCAATGCAACAAGTAAACGTTTTTTTTGTATTTTTGTTTCAGCTAATACAGTAAAAAATGAAAACATACTACAAAGTACTGGCCATAGCCGGCACCGACAGCGGAGGCGGAGCGGGCATACCGGCCGACATAAAGACCATAAGCGCCTGCGGATGCTACGCCGAGTGCGTGATAACCGCCGTTACGGTGCAGAACACACTGGGAGTGAGCGGAGTACACGACATACCAGCTGATACAATAGAGGCACAGGCCCGCGCCGTAATAAGCGACATGGGAGCTGATGCCATAAAAATAGGCATGCTGAGCAAGCTGGAGACCGTGAAGGCTGTGGCCAGGGTGATAAGGGAAAGCGGACGCAAAATCCCCTCCGTACTTGATACGGTAATGGTATCGACATCGGGCCATCCGCTGCTGAAAGCCGAGGCAATAACGGCTCTCAGGGAGGAGCTGATGCCCGAAATCCATATAATAACCCCAAACATTCCCGAGGCCGAAGTTCTGCTCGGGAAAAAGGTGACATCAGCTGACCAACTGCCCGACTGCGCGCGCGAGCTATCAGCCATAGCCGGCAACTCGGTATTGCTGAAATCGGGCCACCTGGAGGGCTGCGACGAGCTGACCGACGTATTCTACAACGCCGAGACCGGCAAGCTGAGCCGCTATCCGGGCAGGAAGATAGAATCGCGCAACACCCACGGAACGGGCTGCACGATGTCGAGCGCCATAGCATCATTCCTGGCCAAGGGCGCCGCGATGGAAGAGGCGGTATCGGCCGCCAAGGAATACCTCCAGAAAGCAATAGAGGCCGGGGCCGATTACCAAATAGGCAACGGCCACGGCCCCGTAAAGCATTTATGGAATTTCTGGTAACGGGCTAATCCATAGGAGTCTCCAATGTGGCGCCGAAATCCATAACCGAGCAGTGTCCCCAATCGGGATGCCTGCAGGTGTAGATGCCTACGGCGATATTATTGACCTTGAGGATGGCCTCACGATGACCAAGCGACGATACTCCCTCATCTACAAGCCACTGCATCACGATATCGATGGCCTTGCTGTTGCCGGCCGCGATGTTCTCGTTCCGGGCATATCCGGAGTAGAATTTCGCGATGCGGTCGAAGGTCTTGGTGCCGTCTGACGACTGGTGAGAGAAAAAGTTGTTTTTGCTCATATCGTCGCCATGGCTCTTGGCCGATGCGCAGAGACCCTTGTCGGGCTGCATCATGGGGAAATCTGAAACCTGTGCCAGATCGCTCTTGAGAGATTGGGTGTAGGACGATGGTTTCTCCAAGTTCTTGCTGGCCACATTGTTCCAGAAGCGGGTGCCGTCCATACGGGCAAGGTTGCAATACATTATGATGTCCTTGTCCACCTGGTTCATATTGGTGGCGTTGGCGGCGGTATTGGCCTTGGCAATCTCCTCGGCTGTATAACCATCAACGGTGATTGTCTGATTGTTGGAAGGCTCGTCGTCAGGCTTGGTGTTGTTGGAAGGTCCGTTGTTCACTTCGGTCTCGTCCTCACCTTCCTCGTCATCGATAAGGAGATCGCACGAGGAGGCCATCATCACAGCACAGAGCATGAATGCCAAGTATTTGATTTTCTTCATAATAATTAATTATTAAGGGTATATATTGCTAAATAACGTTGCTAATATAAGCATTATTATTAAATCAACTTTATAAAAACGACGTTTTTTATAAAATAGATTTTATAAAAAAACATTCGCTTCCTCTATCTCGTTTGATAGGCTGAATCAAGCTTGCCCGTAGAGACGGACCGCGGTCCGTCTCATGGACGGAAATGGGAAATATGCATGAACGGAAATTGGAGACGGAAATTTGCATGAACGGAATTTGGAGACGGAAATTTGCATGAACGGAAATTGGAGACGGACCGCGGTCCGTCTCTACGGGGGGCTTCCTATGACAAAATATATAAAAAAGCCATTGTCCCTTGGTTTCCCTCAGGACAATGGCCAAAATAAAAATACTATGCCAACAAAAATTTTACTTCAACATTGATTTAGCCTTCTCTACGGCTACCTGGAGACCGGCTGAGTTCTTGCCTCCTGCTGTGGCGTAGAAAGCCTGTCCGCCGCCACCACCGTTAATCTCCTTGCCTGCCTCCTTTACGATTGCGCCTGCATTGAGGCCGCGCTCCTTCACGAGGTTGTCAGCGATGATTACAGAGAGGGTTGGCTTGCCGTCGATCTCGCAGCCGAGAACCACGTAGGCGTTGTCAAGCTGCTGACGGAGCTGGAATGAGAGGTCCTTCAAGAGGTCCTTGTTGCCCACCTTTACAACTTCGGCGATTACATTTGCGCCGTTAATGTTCTGAGCCTTGGCGAGAAGCGAATCCTTTACGGAAACGAGTTTCTCACGCTCCAGGGCGTCAATCTGCTTCTTGAGGGCAGCGTTCTCGTCTATGAGTGCGAGTACCGACTTCATGGCGTCGGCCTCGGATTTTGCCTTGAATGTAAGCTTGAGCTGCTGGGCAACTGTGCGCTGAATGCGGTTGTAGTCGTCAGCGGCCTTGCCTGTAAGGGCCTCGACACGGCGGATACCTGATGCAACGGCTGTCTCGGTGATGATAACGAACGAGCCAATCTTGCCGGTGTTGCTGATGTGGCAACCTCCACAGAGCTCTACTGAGCTGTCGAACTTAACCACGCGAACCTTCTCGCCGTATTTCTCGCCGAAGAGGGCGATGGCGCCGAGTTTCTTTGCGTCGTCGATAGGCATGTCTCTGTGCTCCTCGAGGGCGATGCCCTGACGGATCTTGGCGTTCACCATCTCCTCAGCCTTCTGAATCTCCTCGTCGGTGAGCTTAGAGAAATGAGAGAAGTCGAAACGGAGAGCGTCGGCTGTTACGAGCGAACCCTTCTGCTCTACGTGAGTACCAAGAATTGAGCGGAGAGCCTCGTCGAGCAAGTGGGTTGCCGAGTGGTTGCACTCGATGGCTGTACGTTTCTCAGCATTAACAACGGCCTTGAATGTGGCGTTGAGGTCAGCTGGCAACTCCTTAACGATATGGATAGAAAGACCGTTTTCCTTCTGAGTATCAGTAATGGAGATTTTTTTGCCATCAGCTTCTATATAACCCTGATCACCTACCTGACCACCCATCTCGCCGTAGAATGGAGTCTTGTTGAATACAAGCTGGAAGAACGATTTGCCCTTGGCCTCCACCTTGCGGTAACGCCAGATCTTGACGTCCTCCACGAGGTTGTCGTAGCCGGTGAAATCCTCAGTGTCGAAGGCGTTTACCTCAATCCAGTCGCCGTTGTCAACCTTGGCTGCATTTCTTGAGCGCTCCTTCTGCTGCTGAAGCTCGGCCTCAAACTCGGCCTGGTTATGTGTGAGACCCTTCTCCTTGAGCATGAGCTCGGTGAGGTCGAGAGGGAATCCGTAAGTATCGTAAAGCTCGAAAACTGTCTTGCCGTCAATCTCGGTCTTGCCTGCCTTCTTGGCATTGTCAACCACCTTGTCGAGGAGCTTGATACCGGTCTCCAAGGTGCGGAGGAACGATGACTCTTCCTCTATCATCACCTTCTCGATGATATCCTTCTGAGCCACGAGCTCAGGATAAGCCTCGCCCATCACAGAGATGAGGGTTGGGAGCAGCTTGTACATGAATGGCTCGCTCTGTCCGAGGAATGTGTAAGCGTATCTTACAGCGCGGCGCAGGATTCGGCGGATTACGTAGCCGGCCTTTGCATTAGCTGGCAACTGACCGTCGGCAATGGCGAAAGAGATAGCACGGATGTGGTCGGCGATTACGCGCGAAGCCACGTCGGTATCCTTGCTGCTGCCGTACTTGATACCTGTCAAGCGGCCAATCTCCTGAATAACAGGCTGGAAAATATCAGTATCGTAGTTAGAGGTCTTGCCCTGGATAGCCATGCACAAGCGCTCGAAACCCATACCGGTATCCACGTGCTTGGCTGGAAGTGGCTCCAGCGAGCCGTCGGCCTTTCTATTGAACTGCATGAACACGAGGTTCCAGATCTCGATTACCTGTGGGTGGCTCTGGTTTACGAGCTCCACGCCAGGAACCTTTGCACGCTCCTCGTCGGAACGGAGGTCGATGTGGATTTCTGAGCAAGGACCGCAAGGACCAGTAGCGCCCATCTCCCAGAAATTGTCGTGCTTGTTGCCGAGGAGAACTCTCTCAGCTGGCAAGTGCTTCAGCCAGTAAGACTTAGCCTCGTCGTCTGGATCGAGGTTCTCGCTCTTGTCGCCCTCAAATACTGTGGCGTACAATCTGTTGGTATCCAACTTGATAACCTCTGTAAGGAATTCCCAAGCCCAGTCGATAATCTCCTTCTTGAAGTAGTCGCCGAAGCTCCAGT
>JAZUEG010000220.1:0-2617 GCA_045640025.1 Bacteroidales bacterium | reverse complement strand
TCAAAGGCTTCAAATGGGACGACTTCCTAAGGAGAATGCAGTTTATCGCATCTTTATGCCGCTATTTAGTCAAAGAAAACCAAAAGAAAACTAAGTTTGTAGAATTTCAAAGAATGGAACGTCCTTGGGAAGTTGAAAATGGCGCGTAAAAAAAACAAGAGGCTGTCTCGCTTTTGGGACAGCCTCGTTTTTGTATAATTATTTACACGCACGTCCGTGCGTCTCTACGAGTCTTATTTCTCCTCGTACCTCATCCAATCGATATCCACGAAGCCCTTGTTGCCACCCTCGGCGAAGAGGCCGAGCATTACGCCTGTGAAGCCTCCGATGGTCTCGGTGCTCAGGTAGCGGTAATCCATTTTGGCGAGTTGGGTGAATTTCTTGTTGTCGGCTGATACCGAGAGATAATAGAAATCCTTGTCGGAGGTGATGCGGAGGTAAGCGCTATTAGCTGGCAACTCCATAACATTCTCGATATGAGATACCTGACCCACACGGATTCGGGAGATGGCTTTCAGTTTTCCCTTCTCACGCGTAAGGGCGATGTCGTAGTGATTGAGCGCGGCGGCGTAGGCCGAGAGTCCCGCGATGGAGCCTTCAGAGAGGTTGCTGGCGTCGATTGCGATGGTGGCCTCGAAGTTCAGTTGCGTCTGACGGCGGGCTACAAATGTGGGCGAGGCCACCTCGGAGAGTGTAACTTTCGATGGTCTGAGACGGAGGTAGCCCTTGCGCTCGGTGAGTGAATATTTCGACTCGTCGGGAATGCAGAGATGGTGCCATCCAAGGGGCATTATGTCGGCCTCGAACTCCTCCTGAACAGGATCCTTGGGCATTGCTACCTGTGGGAGTGTCTGACAATCCATATCTATCTGAATGGTTCCGTTGCCGTTGACGACTGGCCAAGCGTTTTTGTCCCAACGGACGGGGGCAAGGAATGTCTCGCGTCCCATTACGTGCTGAAGGTAACCACTTGTGCGGTATCCGAGGCATATCATCCACCAACTGCCGTCGCTGGCCTGGATGAGGTCGGCGTGACCAAGGCCCTGGATGGGGTTGTTTTGCTCGGCCATACTGAAGTGCGAGAGTATGGGATTGGCCTTGTTGGCCTCGTAAGGTCCAAAGAGCGAGGTGCTTCTCAGGATATTTACGTGGTGGCCGTGCTCAGTGCCTCCCTCGGCGAGCATCAGGTAATAATATCCGTCTTTCTTGTAGATGTGGGGACCCTCGGGGTAGCGTCCGCCAAGGCCCACTCCAAGGTGATGGATCTCGCCGAGTTGCTTGCCCGTCTCTACGTCGATCTCGCAGATTTTGATGTCGCCCTCTTTCCAAAGGAAGTAGCATTTGTCGTCGTCATCGAAAAATAATGTGGGATCGCAACTGCCGATGGCAAAGTCGATTATGATGGGCTCCGACCACTGGCCCGATGGGTTGTCGGTGGATACGTAGAAGTGTCGGCGCGATGGGAACACGGTGGTCACCATATAGAATTTGCCTTTGTGGTGGCGGATGGTGGGCGCATAGATTCCTGCGTTTCCGTCCATATTCGAGAGGTCGCATTGTGATTTTCTGGTGAGGCAGTTGCCGACTTGCTCCCAATTCACGAGGTCTTTGCTGTGGAATACCGGCACTCCTGGGAAGTACTGGAAGGTGCTGTTAACGAGGTAGAAATCGTTGCCCGCACGGCATACTGACGGGTCGGCGTGGAAGCCTGGAAGTACGGGATTGGTAAATCCCTGTGCGCTGGCGGTAATGGTGGCCAAGGCGAGAATTGCTGATGTTATAAGTTTTTTCATTATTTATTAATTTTTTTTTGATTTTTTCGCGTTTCCCCGTTCCCCCCGGTTTCCCCGACCTCAGCGGTTATTGCGGTTTGGTGGAGGTCGGGGCTACGGAGCGTTAAGGTCCACAAGTGGACCTGTTAGGAGGCGATAATTAAATATCAAATTATACGCAAAATAGAAAGAGGTCTTTAGACCTCCACGTTCCGTAGCCCCGACCTTAACCACGTATCAAAAACGGCAAAGGTCGGGGTTGATGGGGTTAATGGGGTTAATGGGGTTAATGGGTTTGATGTGAGAATAAAAAAATTACCTGATTCCGTAATAAGTTGGGTGCTCGTTGTCGGGGTTTAGGATTAGTTTCTCTACCACGATTTCGGGGTCTATCATCACGATTTCAACGGTGTGGAGGCCTGTGGTTGGGATGTCGATGTTTACCGACAGCCAACGGATGTTGTCGAAAATCTCGCTACGCATTGGTTGCCACTTGGTAAGGTGGAGGTTGTTGTCCTTGGCGGGCAATGGCTTGAGCACCTTGCTTCGGGCGATGTTCTCGGGTGTGTATTCGCTGAAGGTATCCACGTAGCCCTGTCGCGCGTCTATCACTTGAACCTCGCCGTTGTCGATGCGGACTCCAAGGCGAAGGCCTCGGGCTGGATAGATGTCGTTGGTGGGCAGGATCCCTACCGCAAGTTTCTGAGAGCCTGATGCCTGGAACTCGATATCGTATTCCAATGCTGGGCCGTTGCCGTCGGGGAAACTTGGCGATGTAACGGGCTCTATTCCCATATTTCCCTTGCCTCGTCCAAGGCCTGGCAGGAAGGTCCATTTGGCAGTTT
>JAZUEG010000219.1:0-2653 GCA_045640025.1 Bacteroidales bacterium | reverse complement strand
AACTATCTGACCCTCAAAGAAGGCCGATATCGCGATGGTATCCACCTTGCATCCGGGATACATCGAATTGGCGAAAAACACGGCTGTACGCTCGGCGCACAATCCCGACGGCGAAGCGGCGTTTTCCTGATTGGTGCCGTTCACTACAATTCCGTTGTCGAGAAGCGCGGCCGCCGATACGCTGAACTTGGAATACGGTGCATAAGCATGGTCGAGGAATTTTTCAGCAGATTCCACAAGAAGGCGGTCCTTCTCGCAGAGCTCGTCCTTTGCGCACTCCGCTACCTCAGCTGATATTGTAAATACTTTCATAATATACCTTATTAATTTGTGGCTACTAAGGTAATCAAAAAAAATCAGAAAAAGGCCGCCGGAAGAAACTTTTTTTTCCTTCCGGCGACCTTATTTATATATCTACAGACTCATTAAAGTCCGCAAATTACTTCTTGAGAGCCTCAGCCATCAGCTTGCCGAGATCAGCTGGAGATTCAGCCACGCTGATACCGCACTCTCTCATAATCTGCATCTTGGCGGCCGCTGTATCTGCCTTGCCACCGATAATGGCGCCTGCGTGACCCATTCTACGGCCCTTAGGAGCAGTCTGACCGGCTATAAAGCCTACTACAGGCTTGGTGCCGTTCTCCTTGATCCAGTAAGCGGCGTCGGTCTCCATGCTTCCGCCAATCTCACCGATCATGATGATGCCCTCGGTCTCGGGATCTGCCATAAAGAGCTTTACGGCGTCGAGAGTTGTGGTTCCGATAATTGGGTCGCCACCGATACCGATAGCTGTAGTCTGGCCAAGACCTACCTTTGTTACCTGATCAACAGCCTCATAAGTGAGTGTGCCAGAGCGAGATACAATACCTACATTGCCTTTCTTGAAGATAAAGCCAGGCATAATGCCCACCTTAGCCTCGTCTACAGTGAGGATACCAGGACAGTTGGGGCCTATCAGACGGCAGTCCTTGTCCTTCAGGTACTCCTTCACCTTTACCATATCCTGGGTTGGGATGCCCTCGGTGATACATACAATCACCTTGATGCCAGACTCGGCAGCCTCCATGATGGAATCTGCGGCGAATGCGGGTGGTACGAAGATGCAGCTTACATTGGCGCCGGTCTTCTCCACAGCCTCTTTTACTGTATTGAACACAGGCTTGCCGAGATGCTCCATTCCGCCCTTGCCTGGGGTAACGCCACCTACTACATTGGTGCCGTAATCAATCATTTGGCCAGCGTGGAAAGTACCCTCGCTGCCTGTGAATCCCTGTACTATTACCTTGGAATCCTTATTTACCAATATGCTCATTTTGTATAGATATTTTTATGTTTTTTTCTGAAACAAATTTACACTAAAATTTTGTTTCTGAAAAATATTATTCATTATTTTTTATCAAAATACGATTTTTACTTAGCTGATGCGTAATATCAAGCGCGGTTTTTCGTAGTTTTTCAGTTTTGTCCAGGTAGCTAATAGCGTGTTTTTCTGATAGTTAGCATATATTAGTTGCGTATCAGCTGAAAGCGTGTAAATATAACCCCATCAGCTGGCCTGAATGAATATTTATCAGCTGATACGCCCTGAAAACGCCCGACGGAGATGCACAATCCAAATTTTAAGGTTTTTTAATCGCTTTTTTTGCAAAAGTTTTTCAGTTATTTAGATTTTTTTTGCTATATTTGTTGCTAAAATTTACCTCAAGAATAGGACATTATGAACGAGTCTATATTAAGTGCATTGATGCAGATGTTCGCGATAGCCGCCACATTCGACCAGGACACCGAAGTTTCGGCCGGATCTCGCACCATCGTGGAAGCTTATCTGAGGCTTCAGCTCAGCCAACAGCTTGTAGATAAATACCTTAAGCTGTTCGACGAGTATTACGAGCTACATTCTGCGCGCAAGAATTCGGATTCGAAACAGCGCAAGCGCAACTCGCTGAATTCGGTGAAGATTCTGAAAATCTGCGACGAAATCAATAAAACCCTCCAACAGCACGACAAGATAATCGCGCTGATACGATTGCTGGAATTTGTGGGCCGCGACGCCAACGACAAGGAGCTCGACTTTATTAATACAGTGGCCGACACCTTCAATATCTCCAGCGACGAGTACTCCGACCTCAGGACTTTTGTCAATTACTCCGAAAACGAGATTATCGACAAGTCGCAGTTCATGGTTATTGGAGCCAATCCGCCCGAGGGCGACCTCGCATCGTGCAAATTCATCCAGGAGAAAAACCTGAAGGGCACCATCGAGATAATCCGCATGAAGAGCGTCAACCTCCTGTTTTTCAAGTACAGGGGCGAGGCCAATGTGAGCCTTAACAGCTCTGCCGTGGTGCCGGGCAGAACATACATGCTGGGCAACGGCGCCGTGATAAAGAGCTCGAAGATTACACCTATTTATTTTAGCGACATTTCGGGCCGTTTTATCCTCGACGAGCAGAAGTCGAGACTGGAGTTCTGCGCCCAGAATATCGAGTTCTATTACAACAACTCCGACAACGGAATCCAGAAATTCTCGTTCTATGAGGAGTCGGGTAATCTTGTGGGCATAATGGGCGGCAGCGGTGTAGGAAAATCCACCGTGCTGAACCTCTTTATAGGCAACTATCCTCTTGCCGGCGGCAAGATCACCATCAACGGA
>JAZUEG010000218.1:0-3236 GCA_045640025.1 Bacteroidales bacterium | reverse complement strand
GGCCGGTAAGCCCCACCTTCATGGCGCCGGTACCAGGCACCAATACTCCGCCATGTCCGCACACGCCCCCCACACCAAGCCCGGTGCCCACCGACAGGCGGTCTGCCATGTTGTAATAATAATGAAAACTGCCGCCGGCGCTGTGGCCGGTGCATGTAAAAACCGAAGCCTTGCCCGTAAACCACCCATAATCGCTCTGCGACATGGCATTGTGGCTTACAAGCAAGGCAACAATTATTGCAAAAAAATATCTCATGAAAAAACTTATTTCTTTACTACGGTGCCGTTGAACTTGAGCTCAAAAACATTGTTAGGCGCGTCGAGCGAGAGATACACTGTCACAGACTTGCTGAATACGCCCAACTCCTTGGCATCGAATACTGTAGAGATCTTTCCGCTCTTGCCCGGGAGGATAGGAGCCTTCTCGTAGGTGAGCTTGGTGCATCCGCACGAGGCCTCGGCATTGGTGATGAAAACTGGCTTGTCGCCGGTGTTGGTAAATGTAAACTCCACCGTCTTGGGCTGGTCCTGGGTGATATCGCCAAAATTGTACTCGGTCATATTCCACTTTACGGCGGCCTGCTTGTCGGTAGTCAGCTCGGCCTTCTGGTTGGCATTGCCGGTGCCGAAGAGGTCGGTCCACTGGGCATTGGCATTGCTGGAAATCATCATCATTATGGCAAATACCGCCATCAAAAATACATTCTTCATATCTTAATAAGTTTTAGGGGTTGTTGATAAACTGTTTTCGATAATATAGACGCATTTTTGGTGCAAAAGTGTATTTTTTAATCCATAAAAAAAGTTAATTCAATTTTTTTTGTATCTTTGTGGCCTAATAATTAGAAACATACCAATCATGAGACATACCGAAACTATCAGCATGCTGGCACTTGCGGCATCGCTCATCATGCAGTCGTGCCAGGCTCCCGAGGGCAGGCAGGCAGCTAATGCGCAGGAAAATCTGCCAGCCCAACCACCCAAGTACATATTCTACTTCGTAGGCGACGGCATGAGCCAGCCGCAGATCTCAATGGCCGAGAAGGCTATAAGCGACGAGGGATTCCGCCAGCAGTTCGCCAGCGAGACTTGCGATTATTACGACCTGCCAGCTGATGGCAAACTTAATCTCCGCAAGTTCACGACCCTCGGCATGGCCACCACCAACGCCGAAAACAGATTCATCACCTGCTCGGCGGCAGCGGCCACGGCACTCGCCACAGGCCACAAGACCACCATCAACACCATCTCCATGAACGGTGACCGCACAGAGAACCTCGAGTCGGTGGCCGAGAAAGCCCACAAGGCCGGCATGAAGGTTGGAATAGTATCGTCCGTGAGCATCGACCACGCCACACCTGCCTGTTTCTACGCCCACACCGAAGACCGCAACAACTACGAGGCCATAGGACAGTGGCTCCTGAAAAGCGAGTTCGAATACTTTGGCGGAGGTTTCGTGAAATGGGACACATACAAGGAGACATCGCTCGATGATTATATAGAGCAGCTGATGGCGCACGGATATACAGTAGCCAACGGAGTAAAGGATTTCGACGCACTGAAACCCGGCTGCGGAAAAGCCATAGCATCCATCAGCAAAAACTTCACCGAATGCCACGACGGCAACAGCCTTCCATACAACATCGACCTGAACGAGCAGGCCGACGACAACGACCGCATTCCACTCTGCGACTTCGTGGAAAAGGGAATCGAGCTTCTCTACAACGACGACAAGGGTTTCTTCCTATTCTGCGAGGGCGGCAAGATAGACTGGGCCGACCATGGCAACGACGCCGTAACCAACGTGTACGAGACCATAGCTCTCGACCAGGCAATAGGCGTGGCCCTGAGATTCTACAACGAGCATCCCGACGAGACACTGATTGTTGTAACCGGCGACCACGAGTGCGGCGGACTCACACTCGGATTCGCAGGCACTCATTACGAGTCGGCATTCGAGCTGATGAAAAACCAGAAAAGATCGTTCGAGGAGTTCGGCGCCCACATGCGCGGATTCGTGAAGGAAAACTCTTTCGAGAATGTGCTTCAGGAGCTGAAGGACAACTTCGGCCTCGGCAACGAGGGTCCTCTCGAGCTCTCGCCATACGAGACCAAGCGTCTCAAGGAGGCTTACCTGGTATCGAGGGGCGATGCCGGCGCCAATCTCACCCAGGAGGAGAGATCGCTCTTCTACGCTGGATACGAGCCTGTTACCGTAACAGCCACCACCATCCTCGACAACAAGTGCGGCGTGGAATGGGCCAGCTTCTCGCATACAGCATTGCCGGTGCCGGTATACGCCATAGGATGCGGCGCGCAGCTGCTGGAGGGATATTTCGACAACACCGACATCCCCAACACCATCAGCAAGATAGAAGGCTGGAACTAACATAGCACACACAATATGAAGCCGAAAAGCATCAACCGACGCGACCTCATATTCATCATAACAGCAGGGTTCTTGATTCTCGTTATGGCATTTTTGCCTACGGGTTTCGAGAACCCTTCGCTTGTTGAAAACACCCTGTACGAGAAGGCCGAAATCCTGGAAACCGACAACAGCGCCCTCAACACAATCTCTGTAGTAACCATCGGCAATCAGAAACTCAGAATCAAGATCCTGAGCGGACCATTTGAGGGCAACGTGCTCCCGGCCGAAAACATCCTGAACGGACAGAAAAACATCGACAAGATTTTCGCCCCCGGCGACATAGCCCTCGCGGTGATAAAGACCGACAGCGCCTGCGACAAGATTCTCTCCGTAAGGGCGCAAGACCATTACAGGAGCGGAATAGAATTGCTATTAGCTGCCATATTCATACTGGCGCTGCTGGCCTTCGCAGGATTCACGGGAATCAAGGCCATAATATCGTTCGTATTCACGGCGCTGTGTTTCTGGAAAGTTCTTCTGCCATTATTGCTGAAAGGCTTCTCCCCTATTCCGCTTGGTCTCGGAGTATCGTTCCTGACAGCGGCCGTGGTGATACTGCTGGTATCGGGAGTGGGCAGAAAAGGAATCACGGCATTGACAGGCTGTCTGTGCGGAGTGACATTCACGGCGTTGGTGGCCACGATATCGAGCCACTGGTTCAAGATTCCCGGAACGGTACAGGACTACAGCGAGGCGCTGATATACAGCGGTTTCGAGCTCAACCTCTCGGGAATATTCCTCGCCTCGGTCTTCATATCGGCCAGCGGCGCATTGATGGACGTGAGCACCGACATAGCGGCCAGCA
>JAZUEG010000217.1:0-13104 GCA_045640025.1 Bacteroidales bacterium | reverse complement strand
GTGCCTATCTATCAGGCTCTTGAGAAAACCAACGGCTCTGTGGAAGACCTCACCTGGGAGATCTACCGCGACACACTCATCGAGCAGTGCGAGCAGGGCGTAGATTATTTCACCATCCACGCCGGTATCCGCCTCAAGAACGTTCACCTGGCCGACAACCGTGTATGCGGCATAGTATCGCGCGGCGGATCCATCATGAGCAAGTGGTGCCTCGTACACAATCAGGAAAGCTTCCTCTACGAGCACTTCGACGAGATTTGCGACATCCTGGCCCAGTACGACGTGGCAGTATCTCTCGGCGACGGTCTCCGTCCCGGATGCACCGCCGACGCCTGCGACGCCGCCCAGTACGCCGAGCTCGATACCATGGGCGAGCTTGTGCTCCGCGCCTGGGACAAGAACGTGCAGGCCTTCATCGAGGGCCCCGGACACGTGCCGATGCACCGTATCCGCGAGAATATGGACCGCGAAATCATCAACTGCCACAATGCTCCGTTCTACACACTCGGACCTCTCGTCACCGACATCGCGCCCGGCTACGACCACATCACATCCGCCATCGGAGCGGCTCAGATAGGCTGGTTCGGCACAGCAATGCTCTGCTATGTAACCCCCAAGGAGCATCTCGCCCTTCCCAACAAGGACGACGTACGCGCCGGAGTAGTCACATACAAGATTGCCGCCCACGCCGCCGACCTCGCCAAGGGGCATCCCGGTGCCGCCATCCGCGACAATGCTCTCTCAAAAGCCAGATACGAGTTCCGCTGGAAAGACCAGTTCAACCTCTCGCTCGATCCCGAGAAGGCTCTCGAGTATTTCAAGAGCGGTGGCCATACCGACGGCGAATACTGCACAATGTGCGGTCCCAACTTCTGCGCAGCCAAGCTGTCGCACGATCTCAAAAAATGTAAGTAAGTGAGAGTATTCAATTTAGTAATATTATTCTTATTTTTATCTATCTCCAATATCAGCTGTGGCAAGAACTATTATATATACAATCTTGCCACAGATATGATAATGGAGACCGATGTTGTGTTCTCCGATGGGTTCCTGAGCGAGATTACTCTGCAGGAGCTCGGCCAGTGCGACCCCAATACCGTACAGGTGGCCGAGATACACAGCAGCCGTCCCCTGCTGTCATGGATGATAGCCTCCGACAAGGAAAACACCTATCAGCGCAAGTACCGCATCCTGATGTCTACATCACTCGACGAGCTCAGCCGCAATATTGCCAATATATGGGATTCGGGCATGGTAGCTGATAGCAATTCAGTATGCGTGCAATACGCCGGCCCGGAGCTGATGCCTTCCACCATTTATTATTGGAAAGTATGCATCCAGGACAACAAGGGACGTAATTACGATTACTCCCAGCCCAAGGGATTCCTTACCGCCACAGAGCTCGATGGATACACATCCGTGCTTCCGCTCCAAAAGTTCAAGCAGCACCCCGTATCTATGCGAAAGATAGGCGGTTCGCTAATAGCTGATTTCGGCACCGACGCATTCGGACAGCTCTTTCTCAGGTTCAATTCATTCACCGGGTTCAACGACCTCATTAAGGTACACCTTGGCGAGCTCCTGGCCGACGACGGCTACATCGACAACAACCCATCGGGCTGCGGACGATATTCCAAATACGATGTAGACCTCCAGCGCGGATACAACCGCTACAAGGTGGAATATCCCGTAAATCCCAAAAACACCGACCCCAACGTAAACGGCGGCGCAGTGCCAGTGCTGATGCCCAAGAACATAGGCGAGGTAATGCCGTTCCGCTACGTGGAGATAGATGACTACGGCGGACCGCTTCTCTACAGCAACATCACGCGCCATGTTGTCAACTATCCATTCCACGAAGACGCGTCATATTTCGAGTGCAGCGATTCCGTAATCAACAAGGTGTGGAATCTCTGCAAATACACCATGAAGGCCACCACATTTGCCGGAGCCTTTGTGGATGGCGACCGTGAGCGCATCAGCTACGAAGCCGATACCTACATCGCGCAGCTCTCGCACTTCGCAGTAGATTACCAGTATTCCATATCGCGGAGCACACTGGAGAGGCTCATGTCGCATTCCACATGGCCCACCGAGTGGATTCTCCTTACCCCGCAGATAGCATACAATGATTATCTCTACACCGGCGACATCTCATTTCTCGAAAAATATTACGAGGACCTGAAACTCCGCACTCTCTGGCAGTACCACAGCGACGATGATTTCCTCCTCCATTCGGGCCACGGATTCACCGATCCCCACCTGATGCACAGCCTCCGCAGCCACAGCACATACGTGAGAGACATCATCGACTGGCCATCCATAGAGCGCGACAATTACGATATCGATGAGTGCAATGTAAGCACCAATGCCTTTTACTATAACGCTTTAGTCACCTTTGCCAAAATAGCTGATGCAGTGGGCAATAGCCATGATTCAAGAACTTTTGTAAAGCTGGCGCAGAATACCAGGGACGCCATCAATGCCTACATGCTGGATGCCAACAATCTATACTTAGATAATATGGTGGACAGCCATACATCGATGCACGCCAATATGTTTCCCATGGCATTTGGCTTTGTACCGGATTCGTGCTGGGTGGATGTGAGCAACTACGTAAACTCCAAGAAGATGGCGTGTTCGGTATTTGGTGCGCAGTTTCTGCTCGATGCGCTCTATCAGGGCGGATTCCCGGAGCAGGCGCTTCAGCTGATGGCCGATACATCGTCGCGCTCCTGGTACAATATGATCCGCATGGGCTCCACCATCACCACCGAGGCCTGGAACGAGGAAGTGAAGGAAAACATGGACTGGAACCACGCCTGGGGAGCCTCGCCGGCCAATATCATCACCCGCCGGCTGATGGGAATACGCCCGCTGTCGGCAGGATTTGCCCGTATGGAAGTGCGCCCGCAGACAGGCAGCCTCGCATACGCCTCCATCAAATCGCCCACTCCGCGCGGCCCGGTCAGCGTGGATATCTCCACCGGAGCCAAGGGCCGCAGAACCATGACAGTTACCATCCCGCCCAACACCACCGCCGAGATTTACGTTCCCGGCGCCAACAGCCCCAGGGTGGTAGGTTCGGGCACTTACAAATACACTTATTGAGATGAAGTTCGCATACGTAGTATTGCATTACAGGACAATGGACCTCACAGTAGATTGCGTGAGGCACCTCTCTCAGATAGCGCCACAGAGTCCTGTAGTGGTGGTGGACAACGGCTCGGGCGATGGCAGCGGCGAGAGGCTGCGCGATTTGTATGCATCAGCTGATGGCGTACATATAATCCAGAGCCCCCGGAACTTGGGCTTCGCGTCCGGCAACAATCTCGGATATTCGTACGCCCGCGAGCATCTGAGCCCCGATTTCGTGGTGGTAATGAACAACGATGTCATGATTTCGCAGCCGGATTTCGAGCAACTGATGGCGGATTTTATGTCAGCTAATGGCGTGGATGTATGCGGACCCGACATCCTGACACCCGACGGCGGACATCAGAATCCCCTGCTCAGGGAGCCTTTCTCCAGTTTCAGGATTATCAAGCAGATGGCCATAGATTCGGTAAGGCTCCTGTGCCTCAAGTTGGGAATATTTCAGAAACGGATACTCGGCACCTACAGCTCCGTAAGCTCGTCTTACCACCGCAGTGAGGCCTCTGTATCTCCCGCCATTAGCTGCATACCTCATGGAGCATGCCTGGTGTTTTCCAGGAAGTATATGGATGTGATGCCCTACGCGTTCGAGCCGGTCACCTTCCTCTACTGCGAGGAGATGATACTCCACGACCTCTGCCGGCACATGGATTTCAAGATTGCCATCTGCCCCGGAGCCAGTGTGCTGCATCTCGGCGGCAAGAGCACCATGGTGGATGCCGGCCAGAGGCAGAGGCAGATTTTCAAGATATCGCAGACCCTGAAATCGATGTGGAGCCTGCTGAGGCTCAGGATATCCAAAAATTATAGTTTTTTACGAAATAATAACACGAAAGCCGGCTCCAAAAGCTTACAGAATTAAATAAAATGTATTAATTTTGTGCCGCATATTTTTACGTTAACAAAAACATTTTTTTCGCGATGCTGAAAAAACTTGACATATTCCTGCTGAAATCCTATGCAGGTCCGTTGGTGGCCACATTCTTCATATCGCTGTTTGTGCTGCTGATGCAGTTTTTGTGGAAATACATCGACGATATGGTGGGCAAGGGTCTCGATTTTTCCGTGATAGCCGAGCTGATGTTCTACGCATCCATAAGCCTTGTGCCTATGGCGCTTCCGCTGGCCATACTCCTGGCCTCGATAATGACATACGGCAATCTCGGCGAGAAATTCGAGCTTACGGCCATCAAGGCTTCAGGCATCTCGCTCCAGCGCGCCATGCGTCCTCTCGTTATTGTGACATTAGCTATCAGCCTAAGTGCATTTTATGTAGCTAATAACGTGATTCCGTTTGCCAACCTCAAGATGTCGGCCCTGCTCTGGGATATCAGGCAGCAGCGCCCGGAGATGAATATCAAGCCCAATGTTTTCAACAACGACATCACCGATTTCAGCATTCGTATCTCCAGCAAGAATCCCGTAACGGGCATGATGTATGATTTTGTGATATACGACCACACGCCCCCATCGCGCGATGATTTCAACGGCGGCGACAACAGGACCGTTATCCTTGCCGATTCAGGCAGCATGAAGATGACCGAGAACAGCCGCTACATGATAGTAACCCTGTACAGCGGCGTGCGTTACGAGGAGCAGAAGGAGAAGGTGCCGAGAGACTATCCGCACCGCAAGGATGAGTTTGATGTGCAGACTCTCGTGTTTGACCTCTCGGGCAACGACTTCAGCCGTACCGACGAGAATCTCTTCAAGAACAATTATCAGGTGAAGAACATCAGCGAGCTGGACCGCAGCACCGATTCGCTCCAGTATATTTTCGATAAGAATTCCAATGACTTTTTTGAGGGTCTGTCATCTAATACCTACATGAAGGCGGCCACTCATCCCGAGCGCGAATACGCCATAGAGCTCCGCGCCAACAGGGTCAACAGGTCTCCGCTCAATAATATGACCATAGGCGACGCGGCCCTTACCGATGTGGATGAGCATCTGCTGCAGATAGATACCGCATTCAAGCGCGAGGATTCCATCATCCGCACCAAGATCGCATTCCATACCGATTCGATATTCGATGCGCTCTATTCGGAGGTGCCTCCCAAGGAGGCCATAGTGATGGATCTCGACAGCGTGCTCGAATCATTGAACCGCGATGAGCGTCTCCGCATCATGGAGGACACCAAGCGCATGGTAAACGAATCGCAGGGCAAGGTAGTGGACCGCGAGGAGCATTATTCGGAGCGTTTGCGCGTAATAGCCAAATACCGCAACGCCTGGCACCAGAAATTCACTCTATCGCTGGCGTGCATAATATTCTTCTTTATAGGCGCGCCGTTGGGAGCCATTATCCGCAAGGGCGGTTTTGGTCTGCCTATAGTGGTGAGCGTGCTGGTATTTATCGTTTATTACATGATATCTACCGCCGGCATGAAGATGGCCCGCGATGGCATCTGGGAATCATGGCAGGGCATGTGGCTAAGCACTTTCGTGATTCTGCCTTTTGGCGTGTTCCTCACCTACAAGGCCACTGTGGATGCACAGCTCTTCGACAAGGATGCCTGGATGAAGGTATTCGGCCCGGTGATAAGGCTGTTTGCATCGGTGGGCAGATTCTTCAAGAATCTATTTGGCTCACGCAATAAGGACAATAGCAAGTAAATGTTTTTCCATACTTATATATTAATATGAATACAATAGAAGAGGCAATAGCAGAATTTGCCAAAGGTAACATAATCATTGTAGTAGACGACGAGGACCGCGAAAACGAGGGCGACTTTGTAACCGCGGCTCAGACCATTACAGAGGATAAGATCAACTTCATGCTCCAGAATGGCCGTGGCGTGCTCTGCGCTCCTATCACCATATCAAGGGCCAACGAGCTGAAACTTCCACATCAGGTGGACGACAATACTTCGATACTCGGCACCCCTTTTACCGTAACAGTCGACAAGATAGAGGGCTGCACTACCGGCGTGTCGGTTCATGACCGCACAGCCACCATCAAGGCCCTGGCCGACCCAAAATCGATACCAGAGACATTTGCGCGTCCGGGCCACATCAATCCGCTTTACGCTCAGGACCGCGGCGTGCTCAAGCGTGCCGGCCATACCGAGGCGGCAGTGGATTTCGCGCGTCTGGCTGGTCTGCATCCGTCGGCTGCTCTCATCGAGATTCTCAACGAGGACGGCACCATGGCGCGTCTGCCTCAGCTCGAGAAGGTGGCCGAGAAATTCAACCTCAAGATTGTATCCATCAAGGACCTGATAGCATACCGCCTGAAGAGCGAGACCACTGTGGAGCGCGGCCCCGAGGTGATGATGCCCACCAAATACGGCGAGTTCCGCATGACCGTATTCCGCCAGCTGAGCAACGGCCTCGAGCATTCGGCCCTCGTAAAGGGCACCTGGGAGCCTGATGAGCCCATCCTCGTAAGGGTGCACTCCTCGTGCGTGACCGGCGATATATTCGGAAGCTACCGCTGCGACTGCGGCGATCAGCTCCACAAGGCCATGGAGGAGATAGAGAAGGCCGGCAAGGGCATTCTGCTATATATGAACCAGGAGGGCCGCGGCATAGGCCTCTTCAATAAGATAAAGGCTTACAAGCTTCAGGAGGAGGGCCTCGATACTGTGGAGGCCAATGTGCATCTGGGTTTTGATCCCGATGAGCGCGATTATGGAGTGGGAGCGGAGATTCTGCGTCAGCTCGGAGTCAGGAAGATGCGCCTGCTCACCAACAATCCGGTAAAACGCGTGGGCCTGGAGAGCTTCGGCCTCGAGATCACCGAGAATGTTCCCGTGGAGATACCTACCAACAAGTACAACCACAGGTACATGAAGACCAAGCGCGACCGTATGGGTCATCTGCTCAATGATCTCAATTAACTTTTTTTACACTGGCCGCACACAATAATAAGCGTCATTAGGCTGTTATCTACTTGTCGGGTGGCACACGGCATTTTTATATTTCTGTATTCCATAACTACAAGCTAATAATCTGATGAAACGCATCCTTTCAATACTTTTGGCGCTTATTGTTGCGGTATCCGGTGTACTCGCACAGGCTCCCCGTACCAAGAATCTGCCCAATTACGACAACAAGACCTGGCATTTCGGTTTCAGCCTGGGCACCAACAATCTCGGTTTCAATATCCAGAAGGCCGACGATTTCTATGAGTCTACCGATGTGTATGGCGTGGAGGCCATCAAGCACACAGGTTTTCATCTGGGTCCGCTGTCCAATCTCAGGATCTGCAACTATCTGGACCTGAGAATGATGTTTAATCTCTCGTTTAATCAGCGCGACCTCGTGTTCCACTATGTGGAGCCCAAGGGAGAGGGCCATCAGCTGGCTGAACATACCATGAAGATGAACAGCACGATGCTCGAATTTCCGGTGTTGCTGAAATACAAGGCCCAGAGAATGAACAATTTCTCGCCATACATAGTGATGGGGGCCAATTTCAGGTACGACCTAAATGGCGGCGATGATACCGGCGACGACAGCCAGCTTCAGCTCAAGAAGATAGACCCATGTCTGGAGTGGGGCGTGGGTTTCGACTGCTATCTTCAGTTTTTCAAGTTTTCGGTGGAGCTCAAGTACGGACTGGGCATTTTGGACACCTACAAACCCAACGGATCGATGTACAGCAACAGCATACGCGGCATCAAGTCCAATGGATGGACTCTCTCGCTGCATTTCGAGTAAGATTACTCGCCATTAGCTGCCCGGAGATCCCGATAACCTTACTACCTGCAAGATGAGGAATTTTCTTTTTGTAATATTACTGGCAGTGATGTGCCAGGCTCAGGCTTGGGCCCAGAACGGCGGCGACGGCAAGCCGCAGGGCCACAAGATAGAGATCGTAAACTCCAACACCCTGGAGGTGGATGAGTTTCACGGCGCCGATGTAAAGGTGCTGAGGGGCGATGTGCAGTTTTATCACGACAGCGCATCCATGTTTTGCGATTCGGCTCTATACAATTCCCGGATGAACTATTTCAGGGCTTTTGGCCGGGTGCACATGTTCCGCCTTTTGGATGAGGCTGATACGGTGCATCTGTGGGGCGACTCGCTCGATTATGACGGACAGACACGCATGGCCCGTGTCAGGGAAAATGTGGTGATGCTGAAGGACTCCATGCGCATGGTGACCGACAATATAGACTACGACATGGCTAAGAATGTGGCCAACTATTTTGACGGTGGCACCACCTATTCCGGCGATGATACCCTGATATCGGAGCTCGCATTTTTCTATCCAAAGACCAACGACCTGGTATACAATCAGGACGTGGTAATCCGCAACCCAAAATACAAGATGTATTCCGATACCCTTACCCACAATACCAGGACCAGGGTGAGCACCTTCCGCGGGCCTACCGAGGTGGTGGGCAGCGACAATTACCTCTACTCGGAGCGCGGATGGTACAATCACGCCAAAGACGAGTGCCAGCTCACCAAAAACTCTTTTCTCGTGAGCAAGCAGCACAAGCTGCTGGGCGATACAATCATGTATTTCAGAAGCCAGAAATACGGCATAGGAAGGTCGAGGGTGGAGATTATAGACACATCGCAGAATATACGCCTGTCGGGCCATGTGGCCAAGTATTACGAGGTGCCCGAGAGAAGCCTCCTTACCGACAGCGCACTCATGAGGTATATTTCGAAGAAGGATACGCTGTATCTGCATGCCGACACCATAGCTTCGATAGCCGATACGCTATACAACGACGCCGATACTTCGGTGTACCGCCTCATTAAGGCATATCCGCATGCCAAGATGTTCAGGGACGATATACAGACCATGTGCGACAGCCTGGTGTACGATACCAACGACAGCATAATAGAGATGTATAAGACTCCCGTAATCTGGCATTACGAAAACCAGATAACGGCCAACCAGATCACCATGTACACCATAAAGGGCGGTATCGACATGGTGGAGATGAAGGGCGACGCTTTTGTGGCCCAGTATGTGGACAATGTGCCGAGATACAATCAGATTTGCGGTAAGAATATGGTGGCATACCTCGACAGCAACCAGCTGCAGAAGGTGGAGGTGATGGGCAACAGCCAGACTATATACTACACCACCGAGCAGGACACCATAGTGACGGGAATGAACACCATAAGCGCCCAGGACATGGATATATATTTTGAGGGCGGCAAGATGAAGAGGCTCTGGTTTTACAAGACTCCCAAGGGCACAATATATCCCCTGGAGGGTCTCACCAAGAGGCAGTCGTTCCTAAACGGTTTTGCATGGTACGATACCCACCGTCCCCACAGCATGAGGGATATTTTCCTCTGGGACCAGGTGGCCGAGGAGAAGATCTCGGAGGAGCTCTTCCAGAGGGAGGCCGAGGAGAAGCTCCGCCAGGAGGAGGAAGAGGCCGAGCTGGAATAGCCGCCCACTCACCACTTGTACATCGGGCAGCCGAATATGGATTCGTCGGTGATGGAGATGTCGGCCCCACCGGTTATCTTCTGGAGGTTCAGGCAGCTGAAGAAGGCATAGTCGCGCAGGGTGCGGCACTGGGGATTCAGATTTACGAGGGTCAGGTATTCCACATCCTCGAATGCGTATTCGGCCACCTCGGTTACACCGTCGGGCAGGCGGTAGCTTGTGGCCTGGCTCTTGGGCGGATATTTCAGGAATACGGTGCGCACGCCCTGTTTCCAGATGAGGCCATCGCCCCGGCACTCGAAATTAGGGTTGCCGTCCTCCACCTGAAACCTCACAAGGCCCACGCAGCGCCCTAATGCGCCGGTGCCCATCTTCTGGAGCTTGGAGTTTACGGCCAGGGCCTGCATCCTCGTGCAGCCGTAGAAGGCATTGTCGCCTATGGTGAGGCACTCGTCGGGCACTATGAACCTTATGAGCCTCTCGCAGTGGCTGAAGGCCGATGCGCCTATGGAGCTTACGCCGTCGGGCACGGTGATGCCCGTAAGGTAGCGGCAGCCCTCGAAGGTGTTGTCATGGATGGTCCTTACGGCGTAGGGGATGTTTATGGTATTGAGGTTCTCGCAGCCGGCAAAGGCCGAATCGCCTATCTGGGATATGCAGGCTGGCAATACAAGGCTCTTGATGCCCTTGCAGCCCGCAAAGCCCGCACGCGCCACGGAGGTTACCGTGTATATCACGCTGTCCTGCATTATGCGTTCAGGTATGGCCACATTGCCCGACATCTTGATATCGAGGGCTGATACCGATACGCTCCTGGAGCCCGTTATCCTGTACTGGAGATCGCCGTAGCTGAAGCTCTGCGCCATGCCGCTGATGCCCACCAGCATTATTAGCGCCGTTATTATTGTATTTCGCATTTTGGTTTTGTTTTTTTGCAGCTAATATACAATAATAACTCTGTTTTCTGTTATTATATTACTTTTTTTATCTCTTAAAAATAATACAACGAATTTTATGAATATGAGAAAACTGGATGTTTCCGGCAATGTATACAGCGTAAACAGCCGTAGGAGATTCTGCCCCATAAGTGTAGAAAAGGCTATGATTCAGCAGGTTGTGGATTTCGCTTATGAAATGTGTTTTGGGGCGGGGCATCACCGTGACCACCGCACTGGAGGAATGCTTCAGCGGAAGGCCGGTGAACTGTTTTGCAATACTTTTCAGGGCAAATTAGCTGAAGTTTGCCTGCGTAAGTATCTCATTGATAATGCCATTAGCTGTCCAAAACCAGATTTCAATATTTATGGCGAGGGGCTCTGGGACGATGCCGACCTCACAGCCGGCGGCAAATCTATAAGCGTAAAATCTGCCGCGTATTTCTCCAATCTGCTTCTTCTGGAATCGCATGACTATGATTCCCAAGGCAATTATCTCCCTAATCTGGATGCCGGAGCTACATCATGCTACGATATCATTGTATTGATCAGGATAAGCCCCGACATAAAATCTATTTTCCGAAACAACAGACTTTTGTTTTGCAATTCGATAGATAAATCGCTGATAGAAAGCCTTGTATACGCCCATGCCTGGAGTTTCGACATTGCCGGATGGATCAGCCACAGCGATTTTTGTGATGCTATAGCCAGCGGAAACGTTATTCCACGTGGCGCTCTGCTTAATGGCAAAACCCGTATGGATGCCGACAATTACTACATTCAGGCCGGCGACCTCCGCGCCATCAGCTCCCTCCTTGCCCTTCTCCGGGCTACTTAATGATCTTGAACTCCGTTCTTCGGTTCTTGGCCATATTCTCCGGCGTGTCGTTGGGCGCGCATGGCATGGATGATCCGTATCCCTTGTAAGTGAGCCTTTCGGCTGGGATATTGTGCTCCTTCAGGTAGCTGACTATTGCCATTGCCCTGTTGGTTGATAGCTCTATGTTGTGTGCCTCGCTTCCTGCATTGTCGGTGTGTCCGCCTATCTCTATGCGTATGCCGGGATTGTTTTTCAGGAAATCCACCAGCTTGTTTAGCTCATAGTCCGATTCGGGCATCAGGCTGTACTTGTCGGTCTCAAAGAAGATATTTGCGAGGGTAACCGTGCGGCCTATCTCCGGCCTGTCGAGGGCTATCTCTATGTATTTCTTGGTCACCGAGTCGGGTATGTCCCTGAGGCTGAAGTTCATGGAGTTCATCAGGTAACCCTCGGCCCTTACGTTGAGGGCGTATTCGCTGCCCTCCGGGAGGTATAGCATCAGGTTCTGTATATCAGTGCTGTCGGTGTTGCCTCCCTGTATCCGCTGTCCTGTGGATAGGCTCACCACCTCGTAGGTGGATGCTATGGGCCTGTTGGTCTTCAGGTCCTTGACAGTGCCGGCCACCAGGAGAGTCCTGCTCGGGCGTATGGATGGCGGCAGGGTTATCTCATAGAGGTCCAGCTTGTTTTCCTTGATCCTGTCCGACGATATTATGGCTGTGTTTCCGAAAACCGATACGGCGAGTCTTGTCTCGTTGCTCTTGGTGTTGATGGGGTATCCGAGGTTCTGAGGCTCGCCCCATGTGCCGTCGTCCTGCAGACGGGATACAAAGAGGTCGTGCCCGCCCATTCCCGTATGCCCATTCGATGAGAAATAGAGGGTCCTGTTGTCGGCGTGGATGAATGGCGACGACTCGTCGGCCGGGGTGTTCACGTTGGGCCCGCAGTTTACGGGGGCTCCCCATCTTCCGTTGGGCAGCAGCTTGCAGTACCAGATGTCCTTGCCGCCGAAACCTCCCTGACGGTTGCTCACGAAATACAGTGTAGTGTTGTCGGCCGAGAACGATGGCTGGCTCTCCCATGCTCCGGTGTTCACGGGGCTTGGCAGCGCCCTCGGAAACGAGAACCCGTCTTTCCTGAGGTAAGAGTAGTATATGTCGCAGCACTTAATCATGCCGTCGGGGCAAGTGCAGCTGGTGAAGAAGAGGATCTTGCCGTCGGCCGATAGGAAAGGCGCGCCCTCGTTGTTGGGCGAGTTTATGGCCGCGCCTATCGACCTTGCCTGCTGCCATGGCTGTCCGTCGTTGCGCTTGCTTATGTATATATCCTCCTGTGTGACAGGCAGCAGGGGATTCTGCGACATCTGCGGCAGCTCTATGGTGTATACCAGGGTGTTGCCGTCGGCCGATAGCGATGGAAAATAGTCGTTGTATACCGTATTCACCATCGGGCCCAGGTTTTTGGGGTCGTAGTCCACGGGGTGCTCCATGGCGTATATCCTGAATTCGGCGAGCTCTATGTTCCTCTCGGCGCGCTTCACGAGTTTCTCGGGCGCGCGATCCAGCCTCAGCAGTGTGCGGTAGTATTCCAGCGCCTTGTGGTTGTCGTACTTGTCGAAATACGCGTCGCCCAGTCCCGTAATAGTTGTGGGGTCGTCGGGCGCTATGGCCAGGGCCTTGTCGAGATATAATATCTCGGTGTCTATGTCGTCTTTCTTGGCGGCTATCTCAGCCTTCAGCCAGTATGGCTCCACAAAGTTGGCGTTCAGTTTTTTCGACTTGTCGCATAGCAGTCCGGCCTCGTCAAGGCGGGGGCCAAGCGGGCTT
>JAZUEG010000216.1:0-4297 GCA_045640025.1 Bacteroidales bacterium | reverse complement strand
CATTTTTGTTAGAACTGGGGCTGGCAGTGAATTAGTCAGTTCATAAACACTATCTTCTGTTTGCAATTGAACATTTTGATAAAACTTGTCAATCAATAGATTGATAAATGATAAGCCTTCTTCAAATATCAAATCTATTTGGGAAATCTTTCCCTCTTTATTAATATAGAATCTAAATGATTGTTTACTTAGTTCGGCTGTTACGTTATTGATTTTTACACTCTTATCAGTTTTGTTTTCAAAGAACAAACTCCTAAAAGATTTGTCAGAAACGGATAAACGAAGTAATTCCCAAAATCGAGATAATGCATCCGGTTTCGGTTCTGATTTGATTTCTATTATTTTTTTGGGAGAATTTGAAAACAAAGGAATATTCAAAGTTATGCCTTCACACATCTCACTGATAGCCTTGTCAATAGCCTCAGAAATACCAAACTTTATAATCCCACGTTCATAATTATGGTCAGTAGTTTCTGTCTTCCTAAACCTCTCATACAAGAAAGCCCTTTGCTCAGGGGTAATAGGAGTATTAGGGGCATCAGAAATGTCCCAACCATTTTCTTTTAATGTATCTACAATAGCCTTACGATTCTTTTTGAATTCTCTCGCTACTGTATCCAATAACGCAACACGCTTTCCCATAATCCTTTTGTTTTATTCAAATATTTCGTTCTCAAATTCTTCTAATGCCTGCTGTCTCAATTCAGAAATGCGACTTTTACAATCTACAATATCTTGTTTCAATTTTGAAACATTATAAGCAATCTCGTTCTGAACCTGAACAGGCGGAAATGGTATTTTAACTTTCTTTAAAGACTGAGTGTTTATTGTTGGATAAATTAATCCTTTCATCAAAGATGAAATTTGATTCAACACAAAATCCGTCTTTAAAACTTCGCAAATGAATTCAGAATTGTATTTCTCGCTTGGCGCTATCACCTGAAAACCAGAAGAGCAAATACAATTTGAATACATTTGAGTTATCACAGCAAATTTTTTCAGATTTGGACGGGTAAGTCCTATTATCAGATCACCTTCCACTACAATCTGAGTTGCCCTTTGCGGTATATTATCTAGTTCAATATTCTTTGCTGAAACGACACCTAAAACAGCATCTATTGAACCTAATTCTATATATTTAAACGACGTATTAACCTTGGTATTATGTCGTGGACGAAAATAGCAAACATCTCCTAAAGATTGTATTGGATAAGACGATATCAATTCATTGTTATCTATCTTAACTTTCACATTCCAATTCTCTAATTCTTTCCATTTTACGAATTGTAATAACCCATTGTTTTTGGACTCCGTTTCTTTGCTTTTTACAAATCCAAGTTTGTCACACAAATACAGTTGAATCTCCCTTTTGTTATCAGATATTTTTTCTTCCAATAACAATGCTTCAGATATCTTGCTTTCGAACAACGAAGACAATCTTGCTTGTTTCTTCAACGGTAACATAGGAATAGGTTTGTTCAGAAATTTGTCAACATTAAGTCTTGCCATTCCTATAAAACCTTGATAATCATTGGTCAATTCTGCGGTGAATAGTTTTGAGGAAACAACCCTCAGTAAAAACAGAGGGTTAATTTTTTCACTTATATCAAATAAAGGAAAATCATTAGTTACAATTGCGCCATCTAACTCATCAGGAACAATACCAATTGCGCCATTTTTAGCATCAAACTTAGACATAATCAATTGTCCTTTTCTTGCGACATACTGATTCTTGGTTTTTATGGTTTCGCCTTTTGCAATATCCCTCAAAACAACTCCCTGACTGGAGGATTTTACAGTAATACGTTTATACTCTTGCTCATCGACAATAATGGCTTTCTCCTTGCTCTGAGTCAGTACATTTGACAATAATACGAGTTCTAAATCCTTTTTGTAGGACAAAGACACAACCTCTCTTTTCCGGACACTGATATCCGAAAAATCCAAGTCTTTAAACCAGACAAATTTTAAAAAATTGAAACTATTTGTCATTTTCATAAAGTATAAACAACTACCAAAGTTTATTTTCTACTCGATACCTTTTGAATTCAGACTGCAAATCCAACAAATCATTTGCGCATTCCGAACCAATCCGATCTATGCCAATATTTTCAACAATTGCCGTAGGAACTTCATAATTCAAGACATCCTTAATTATTGAATTTATTGCATCCTCTTTGCTACCTTGGGCAACTGATAGATCCTCACCGATTCTATGAGTTGCTTTATATTTAACTTCTTCATAGTTTTCTCTTTCTTCTTCAGTGAATTTTCTCAGAAAGATTATACTAGTCTTAACTCCAGAATTTTGTAAGGCGTTAGTAGGCAACGAAACAATTAGTAATATCTTGGCAATACTGGCAAAATATTCCCTTATTGCTTTCAAATTATTTTGAAAGAGAAATCTTTCCGGCACAATAATGCCCATACGTCCACCAGGCTTCAAAAGATTAAGGCAACAATTTATGTATGATACCTCAGTCTCTCCAAACCTTAGAGTTCTAACTGTATCGTATTTATCAACTATATATTGTCCTTTTTCAAAATGAAATGGAGGCAACGTAATTGCAATGTCAAAATTATTGTCACATTTACTCTCCAATCCATTTTTATTACTAATATCCGAAAGAGTATCCCCGTGCATCAGCATATTCATCTTGCTGACACTTGCAAAAGTTCGGTTGTTTTCAATTCCTACAAAACAAGCACCAGCCTTTCCCCTATCTTCGATATTATCAATATTTGATTTAACGTATTGAAGACCCTCTACAAGAAAATCACCCACGCCACAACAAGGATCACATACCCTCTCTCCTTTTTGCGGATCAAGTACGTTTACCATAAAACTTATCAAGGTTTTTACAGGAATAAGCGAACTAAATTTGGTGCTCCTAATTGTTTTACTTATGAATTTCTCAAAAACAACACCCCTGATAGCATCAGGAAGAGATGAAATATTGTATTTAATCAATTCATCTAACACCATAGAATAACTTTTCTCACATACATTCAATTTCTCATTCAAAAGAGCATCATTGCATCTGTAAGTGTCATTCTTTGATAAAACTGTATATAAGAATTTTACTACTTCATCTAAAGCATCATCGGAAGACAAATTGTCGTAATTTCGGATAATATTGTGACAAATAATAAGTGATTTAGTAAAGTCATTTATAAAACTATCTTTTGTCTGAGTAAGCAACTCTTGAAGACGTTTCTCGTTATTGGCCTCGTCAGCGTGTGGAATATCAACTATCTCGTCCAATTGCTTGGGCAATATTTCCTTGTTGACACGGAAAATTCTTGTTTCCTTCTGATTTGTGGTCACAAAGAAATCAGCACCCGTCATATATGCATAGTTGCAACCCTGGAAATAATCTTCCTGTTTGATAGTAACATTCTCGGCCTTGCATTCTATAATAATGAAAGCAACTTTCTTATCCTGTCTATCCTTTTCAGATTTCCAGATAACGATATCAGCCCTTGCCTGACCTGTACCACGCTTGGAATTCGTAACATTAAGTTCCTGCTCCATTTGTCCCAAAGAATAGCCATACTCATCCACAAGTTTGCAGATGAAGTTTTGACGCACTTCTTCCTCTGGTTTCATCACCAGCCATTTATCTTTCAGCGGGGCAAATATCTTGCCGTTATCTATCTTGACTTCCATTTTGGCCATAGCGTTTGGTTTAAAAATTTGCGACTTCAAATGTAAAATTATTTTTTTATATACGCAAGAGTCATAAACAAAAAAGTATAAGAAAAACAAAAAAATTGCTCTAATTAATCTATTGCCAATCCATCATCAATTTCCCGACCTCATCAATTCTTAATCCGTGGTGGAGGTCGGGGCTACGGAACGTGGAGGTCTAAAGACCTCTTGCATTTTTGCGCATAATTTCCTATGTTAGTTATTGCCTCCTAACAGGTCCACTTGTGGACCTTCACGCTCCGTAACCCCGACCTCCACCAAACCGCAAAAACTGCTGAGGTCGGGGAATAAATGGAAAAAACGTAAAAACGAACAAAAAATATTTTTGAATTTCCCAAAAACATTTCCTATCTTTACCCCTCGAAAACTTATATAACAAAAAAAAGATTTTCTGCTGATTTTCCGCAGATTTTTAGCGAAGCGACTTCTCAAAAACTATAATTTTTCAATAAAACTCACTAGTGTCCACTAAAAAACTTTAAATGTTCATTGAAATTATTGTAATATAGTAAGTTACAAAGATAGCAAGACCGAACGGATTTGAAATTATATCTTTGCAGTCAATATAATAACGACTGCATATGC
>JAZUEG010000215.1:0-2817 GCA_045640025.1 Bacteroidales bacterium | reverse complement strand
TTAGCTGAAAAAACTGTTTCAGCTGACCGCCTTATTATTTAATGATTACTTAAATATCACCCTACTGCATTTTTTATTAATTTTGCGCCGTCAAAATTTTAATAAATCATGTGGATTACTTTAGTTATTTTCTCCGCCATATTTCTTGGCGTTTATGATGTCTGCAAGAAGCAGTCGCTCCGTCAGAATGCAGTTTTGGTTGTTATGCTGATATCATCCGGAGTGTCGCTTCTCATGATGTCGCCTATGATTCTCGATTCGGCTTTCGGCCTGGGTATGCTCGATGGCACAATTTTTCAGACCAATGGCACTTGCCTCCGAAATCAGCTTTGGATTATCCTGAAGGCCTTTATTGTTCAGGCATCGTGGGTTTGTAATTTTTATGCAATGAAACACTTGCCCATTTCCATCGTTGGCCCGGTGAGGTCCAGCGCTCCGGCCTGGACTCTCTTCGGCGCGGTTGTGGTGCTGGGCGAGAGGCTCAATCTCTGGCAGTGGGTGGGCGCCATCATCATCCTTGGCTGTCTGTTCCTGTATGCCAACTACGGCCGCAAGGAGGGCATCTCATTCAAGCACAATAAGTTTGTGTATCTGCTGTTTGCCGGCACGCTTATTGGTTCGGCATCAGCTCTCTACGACAAAATAATACTCCGCGAGCTCATGATAGACAGGATGGAGGTTCAGGCATGGTTCTCGTTTTATCAGTTTATCCTCGCCTTTATCATGATGATGGTTTTTTGGTATCCAGCTAAAGGCAAAACAGATGCATTCCACTTCCGCTGGACAATTCCCCTTATCGGACTCTTTCTTACCGTAGCTGACTTCCTCTATTTTTATGGTCTCAGCTGTGATGGTGCTCTTATCGGCATTGTATCGCTGATAAGGCGCAGCAACGTTATCATCTCTTTTGCCGCGGGAGCCTTGCTTTTCCACGAGAAGAATATCAGGCAGAAGGCTTTTATTCTCGTAGGTATTATGGTGGGAGTGGCTATTCTCTGCCTTATGAAGTAGTTGATATACGTATTAATTGTAATTCGAAAAAATATTTAATAAAAATTTCATTTTTATTCATTTTTTTTCTAACTTTACACCCAAAGAATATAATTTAAAACTTAATAAAAATGACCGGATTTGAACCAACAGCTCCTATGCTATTAGGTGTGGGACTTGCTACCGTTTTTGTAGTGTTGCTTCTCATTATTGGGTTTGGCAACATTCTTATTAAGGTAGTGAACAAAATTGCTCCTGAAGAGGAGAAGAAAGCTGCCCCGGTAGCCGCTTCCAAGGCCGCCGTTTCAGCTGTCGATCCTCAAGTTCAGCAGGCTATTGCAAAGGCTGTAGAGCAGATTACAGCAGGCAAGGGCCGTGTTGAAAAAATTGAAAGATTGTAAAACATTAAAACAAAAGTTTATCCAAAATCAAAATGGGCAGAAAAGTAAAATTCAATCTCGTTTTCAGAGATTTGTGGCAGTCTTCTGGCAAGTATCAGCCAAGAGTTGACCAGCTTTTGAAAGTGGCTCCAGCTATTGTTAAGATGGGCTGCTTCGACCGTGTAGAGACCAATGGTGGTGGTTTCGAGCAGGTAAACCTCCTCTACGGTGAGAATCCTAACAAGTCGGTTCGCGAGTGGACCAAGCCTTTCCACGAGGCTGGCATCCAGACCGAGATGCCCGACCGTGCCCTCAACGGTATCAGAATGAATCCATGTCCTGTGGACGTTCGCGAGCTTTTCTACAAGGTTAAGTTTACTCAGGGTACTGATATCGCTCGTACTTTCTGCGGTCTCAACGACCCAAGAAATATTATCCCTTCTATCGGATATGCTCACAATACTTCAAGACCAGCACCTTACGGCAAGGTAGATTTGCCTCACATGATTTCTCAGTGCTGTCTCTGTATCACCGAGTCGCCTATCCACACTGCTGAGTACTACGTAAATCTCGCCAAGCAGCTTATCGACGCTGGCGCCGACGAGATCTGTATCAAGGATATGGCTGGTATCGGCCGTCCTGTAAAACTCGGCGAGATCGTTAAGGGTATCAAGGCTTACAAGGATATCGTTGTTGAGTATCACTCTCACGCTGGTCCTGGCTTCTCTATGGCCTCTATCCTCGAGGTCTGCAAGGCAGGCTGCGACTACATCGACGTAGGAATGGAGCCTCTCTCTTGGGGTACTGGCCACGCCGACATCCTCGCCGTTCAGCCTATGCTTAAGGACGCCGGTTTCGATGTAAAGGAGGTAAACATGGCCGCCTACATGGAGGTTCGCTCTATTATCCAGGAGATGATGGACGACTTCCTCGGATACTACATCCCACAGAAGAACCGTTTCATGAACTCTCTCCTTATCGCTCCTGGTCTCCCAGGCGGTATGATGGGTTCTCTCATGACCGACCTCGAGAGCAATCTCGCTTCCCTCAACAAGTACAAGGAGAAGAACGGTCAGCCTAAGCTCACTCAGGACGAGCTGATGATCAAGCTCTTCGACGAGGTAACATACGTATGGCCTAAGATGGGTTATCCTCCATTGGTAACTCCATTCTCTCAGTACGTTAAGAATATGGCTCTCCAGAATGTAATGCAGATGGAGAAGGGCAAGGAGCGTTGGTCTCTTATCGCCGACGATATCTGGGGTATGCTCCTCGGCAAGTCTGGTAAGTTGCCAGGCGAGGTGGCTCCAGAGCTTGTAGAGCTCGCAAAGGCTCAGGGCCGTGAGTTCTTCAAGGGTAATCCTCAGGACGAGTATCCTAACCACCTCGACGTATTCCGCAAGGAGATGCAGGACAATGGCTGGGATCTTGGTCAGGACGACGAGGA
>JAZUEG010000214.1:0-3780 GCA_045640025.1 Bacteroidales bacterium | reverse complement strand
GAGAAAACAATTTTTTCGACCTAAAGATAAAAAAATTAAGGCTATCTCAGTTAAGAGATAGCTTTTTTTTGTAATATTGAATCGCTTAAAAAAATCATATTACATAGACAAAATTATGAATAAATCTTCAAAATCAATATTAAATCAACTATTAAATTTAATAGATTGGAAAAATTTTAATAGGATTATCACGGACAACCAATCAGATAAATATAGCAAGAAGTTAAAAACCAAAGAGCATTTTATAACTCTTTTTTATGCAGTTCTGAAATTTTCGACCCGCAGATAAAAATAAACTTTATATTTACATAATCCGTTAAATATTCAAAAAAAGACTCTACAGATATTTGTAGAGCCGTCGTATTGTGATTTTAGAAATTATCTCGGACAACAATAAAAAAAAATATTGGATTGAGGCACTTGAAAACGCCGCAATCAAGCAGTTGACAGACGAGTATCAGCAGAAGGGCTATATGACCAGTATCAACAATAGCGATCTGGCGGTTGATTTACGGGTAAAGAACGACACTGAGGAAATTGCATTTGTAGTTAAATCAGGCAAAATGACCAAATCCGCATCAAAGAAAATAGTTTCTCTCGTTCAGAAATGCAAGAAAAAAGGTATAAAACTTCAGTACGTGCTCATCAACGACCCTAAAACTAAATCCATTGAGTTCGAAGGCATTGAAGACACCTTCTACTCATACCTTATAAATAATATGCCTTCCGACTTGGATGAATTGTCCCCATATACAGTTCTTGACAGCGTATCGAATATCGAGATCAATAAATGCGACGTTACTAGCGGAGACGCCATTAGTCTTAAAGGAAATGGCGACGTGGTTGTTATATTGAATGACAACGACAAGGATATCAGATACTCTGAATCATTTCCGTTTGCATTCGACGTGAATACAGTTTTCGACAATAAATGGATAATCAACGACGTCAACAAACTACAATTCAACACAAGCAACTTTTATAATTGATACACAGGTAATGAAATTCTCTACACACCATGTAGCTAATTCCTCCTTTACCCAAACAACTCATCCATCGTAACTTGCGCATTTACCACGGCGCTGTTCTTGCCCATTCTGACGCCGTAGGTGGTTATGAATGTATTCGACAAAGTTAGTTTGCATTTTGTACGCACTCTGAAGATTGACATACGTTCACGGAGTTTGTCGGCGTAGTCTTTTGTGATTTCGAATGGTTCCACGGAGAATTTCATCTCGCAAAGATTCACTATGCGGTCGGCCCTATCTATTACAAGATCTATCTGAGCATTGTCGGATCGCCAACCTGAGGCCGAAGTAGATATTCCAGCTATTCCCAAGGCTTTCTTTATCTGATCCAAATGCAGGAGACAAACCAACTCGAAACTGAAACCTTGCCAAGATTTTATTGCAGACGACTGCAAATTGTTCTGCCACCAAGAAAAGTCCTTGCTGTTGTTGTTTTCCACAAACTTGAAATAGAACAATGTGTAAAAGTCAGTAAGTTTGTATATTGAATCGCGCAACGAATGTCCATATTGTTGATAGCAGACTATGAAATCACTCTTCTCCAAATTTGACAATATGCGGGTAAGAGTGCTTCCCTGCATTCCGGTGGCTTTCATCAATTCGTTGCGGGACAATCCTTTGCGTTTCTCAGCCAAGGCTTTCACTACATCCACATACTTGTCGGCAGGGGAGAACAATGCATAATACAACTCATCGAACTCAAGCCTCAGCGTGGCATTCCGCTCAAAAAACAGCGCGTCGATATTCTGCGCAAAACTAATGCTTGGATTTATAAGACTCAGATAGAATGGCACACCACCCAACGCCATATATGTCTGCACTATCTGATACCTGTCCCAACTTGCACCAAGATATTCAAGGTATTCCTCGGTCTCTTTCAGGCAGAATGGTTGCAAGACTATCTGTTTGGTGATTCTCGCGTGAAGACCGCCCTGATTCTCAGTAAGTTTGTCGTTGAGCCACGAGGTTGCCGAACCGCTCGCAATAAACATAATATCATCCTGCATAGCGCCCCAGCTGTTCCAGAAATATTCCAAAGCCGACACAAAATCAGATTTCTTGTTGTCGATCCACGGCATCTCGTCAATAAATATCAGCCTGCGCTTGCCTTCGGTTGCAGGTATGGATTTCAGATAGTCCTGAAGCGCGTCGAAAGCATCGTACCAGTCCTTGAACTCCACTTGTGTCTTAGACCTGGAATACTCGCTCAATGCCTTGGAGAATTTCCTCAACTGAAGTTTCTGACTTAGATTATGACCTCCCACATACGAAAATGCGAATTGCCCTTCGTATAGTGTGTTCACCAAATAAGTCTTACCAATACGGCGGCGACCGCTCACCACAACAAACTCAACCCTCGGAGAGTTGTAGCAACGTTGAAGCTCTGATATCTCATTCTGTCTTCCGATTATTTTTCTCATAGCCTTGCTGATATTTATTTACGCCCCAAAGATACAAAAAAATCCGAGATATGGTTACTTTTCTCAAGTAAAATAACCATATCTATGCAAAATTACCCACTTCTGGTTATTTTACTCGATTTTTTTCTCAAATTCCGAACTCGCCAAGGATTACCCAATCCACCGTATGACCAACGATTTCAACATCCCATTGCTGACTAACGTACGTCACGTTGGCGCATTCTGCAAGCACAACCTCGATTTCGTGCAAAAACAGCATTTTCAGAACCTCGATTTCGTGCAAAAACAACATTTTTACAACTTCGATTTCGTGCATTTTTGCTTGTTTATATAAAAAAAACAAATTACATTTGCAATTGAAACAAGCCTCAATGTACTATGAAAAGAAAGATATACAATCAGTTATTAGAGTGGAAAAACAAGCGCAAAGGCGAAGTGGCCTTAATGATAGAAGGAGCGCGACGAGTTGGCAAAAGTTGGATTGTTAAGGAGTTTGCAAAAAACGAATACAAATCATACATTCTTATTGATTTCAACAATGTAGAACAGGAAATAATCCAACTATTCGAAAACAATCTGACAGACCTAGACAGTTTTTTCTCAATGCTTCAACTATTTACAGGCAAAAAACTGTATCCCCGCAATTCAGTAATAATCTTCGACGAGGTTCAGGTATATCCACGTGCACGCGCCGCAATTAAATATCTTGTGGCAGACGGAAGATACGATTTCATAGAAACTGGCTCATTGGTATCAATCAAAAAAAACGTCAAAAACATAGTAATCCCATCCGAAGAACACAGCATAGAAATGTTTCCAATGGATTTTGAGGAATTTCTGTGGGCACTGGGTGACGATATGTTAATGCCATATATAAAAGAATGCTTCGATAAGAAACAAGCAATGGGACCAATTCATAAAAAGGCTATGGACTATCTTCACCAATATATGATTGTAGGAGGAATGCCTCAAGCCGTATTCAAATTCATTGCTGACAAAGATTTTGAAATTACAGAAGAGATTAAACGCGAAATTCTGAAACTATACAGAAACGACATAAGCAAATATGCCGACAATGTAGAGACAAAAGTTACATCGATTTTCGAAGAAATCCCTGAACAATTAAAAAAGCACGAGAAAAAATTCCAACTATCTTCCATATCCAGCAAAGCAAGAATGAGGGACTACGAAGACTCATTCTTCTGGCTGAACGACGCCAAAATAATAAACTGCTGTTATAACGCAACAGAACCAAATATTGGGCTTAAACTTAATACAGAAAGAACCACATTAAAATGTTAAATGGGCGATACTAAGACGGATCGTAGCCA
>JAZUEG010000213.1:0-5914 GCA_045640025.1 Bacteroidales bacterium | reverse complement strand
CTCCACACCGGCCACGCCCATATTCTGGGTGATCTCCACCGCATTGGTGCTCCAAGGAGTGATCATCTCCTTGCGTGGACCTACAAAAGTACCAGCGATCTTGTTGTCGCTGAGATGCTTGGCATTGCCGAAAAGCCATACGAGCTTCTCGTCGTCGCCCTGGAGAAGCGCCTGCTTAAGCTTAACGGCGTAGATCTCCGAGTTTTGTGATTGATAGAATATTAACATATCTCTTGATTATATATATAATTCTTGGGTTTTAGCTGATAAAAAAACTAATCGCAAATCATTACCACGTTCTTGGGGCCGAAAATGTTTTTCAGTACATTAAGTCCCTCAGTGGCAATGCTTCCCGAAACGGAAACCACTGCGCCCTCGGCTATCGATAGGAAAGCCTTCTCATCTACCTTGATGGCGCGGTTCTCTATGGCCACGTAGGCCAGGTTTTTGCATCCCGAGAAAGTCTCGGCGCTTATCTCCGATATATTGTCGGGCAGAATTATGGTCTCCATGGCGCTGCATCCGGCAAAAGCCTTGCTGAACAGCATTACCATCTCCTTCTGAGGCTGGCTCAGGAATGTGAGTGCCGAAATCTCGCCGGGTTTCAGCGGGTCCGAAATCTTGCTGTCGGCCCACCATACGCCGTCGCCGTAGTATATCTCCTTGAAACTCCACACGTTGCTCTCGCTTGTCAGCTTGTAGTAGTGGTTTTTCAGCTGATATATACCTTCGCCAGGCCTTACGGGTATCAGGCTGTATTCAGTTTTATTTATATCAGCTGATACGAAAAGCCCGTCGGCTGCCTTGCCTAAGTCCTCGTCGGATATGTCGATAGGCTTGGCCTGTGTTCCGTCTGATAATGGGAATTTTCCCGTACCGCCAAAAGCCACGTGCCTGAGTGCCGTGCAGTTCTGGAACGCGTTGGTTTCCACCATTATGAGGCTGGCCGGCAGCGATACCGATGCCAGGTTGACGCATCCGGCAAAAGCCGACGCCGGTATCTGAGTGGTGGATCCCTCTGGTATTATAAGGTGTACCTTGGCCTTGGAATCCTTTACGGCCTTGCCGAGTTCGCTGATGTTGGCGCTGTTCAGGTTGGTTACCTCCAGGTTTATCTCGTCGTTGGCTGTAGCGGCGGCGAGGGCTGTCTTGGCTGCGCTCAGGGTCAGCATGCTTGTGGGTGCGGTATATGCCTTTATGCGCATTCCTTCCTCCACGGCCACGAGTTCGCCGAGCTGCTTGCCGCTTCCGTTTACGGTGAATCCTTTTACCACATATCCCGGCACAGTGGTGGCCAGGGCAGGTGTAAGGGCTATGCGCGAATCCTTGTAATACTCTCGCTCATTGCCGTTTATGGTGAGTTTTATAGTCTCCGGCTTTGTGAATTCGGGCAGCTTGCCGGGGGTGTCGTCGGGATTGTTGCCGGGATTGTTGCCCGGCTGGTTGGGGTTGTTGCCCGGCTGTCCGGGTATGTATCCTGTGGGCATGGCGGGGGCTTCGCGGTCCACACACGATGTGAGCGCCAGTCCCGCGGCCAGTGCCGTGGTCATCAGTAGGTTGGTGATTCTTCGGTTCATATTTCGGTTGCTTTGGTTTTATTCAAGATACATTGGCCATCCTGTATGAGGCTATGGCTATGGCGAGCGACTGCGACAGACGCTCTATGAAGTCTATCTGGTATTCCTCTATTATGTTCATGGATGCTATCTCGATTACGCCGAGCACCTCGTTGTCCATTATCAGCGGCTCCAGCAGCAGGTTTTTGGGGTTGCTCTCGCCCAGGCCGGTGTGTATTTCTATGTACTTGTCGGGGAGCTTGGTCATGTAGATTTTCTCCTTCTCCAGGTAGCAGGTGCCCACAAGGCCGTCGCCGGGGTAAATCTTGCGCTGCACGTATTTAGATTTCTGATATGCCACGGTGGCTATCTGGTCGAGGTGGAGGTCGTCCTTGTCGTTGTCGTTTACCACGTATATGCCTGCCATTGTGGCGTTTATGTATTCGGTGAGCTTCTGCAGGAGCTCTGTCATCATCTCGCCTGTGCGGCCGGAGCCCATGCGGATGATATCGCCCAGTACAGCCAGGCCTTCAGCTGCCCACTGTCGGCGGCGGTTCTCGTCCTGACGCTTGGCCTCCTCCTCGCGCGCGTGTCTCAGCGAGTCGCGCATCTCCAGCAGCGAGTTGCCGAGGTTGTCCTCGTTCGACAGCAGTTTGAAGTCCGATTCCAGGTTGCCCTCACCGATCTTACGCGCAAATCCCGAGTACGCCGTAAAACCGTCGATCAGCTGGTCGAGCGACTGCTTCATCTGACCGATCTCGTCGTCGCGGTTCATCTCCAGCTTCTCCACTATCAGGCCCTGCGACATCTGTCCCAGCTGTATCTCGATCTCGCGGATAGGCTGCGACACCGAGTTTCCGAAGTAGTAGAGCACCAGCGTGGCTATCACCACGAGCAGTATACCTATTATCACCGTAATCTGGATAAGGTTGTTCACGCGCTTGTTCAGGTCGTCGGTCTTTATCTTCACCATCTTGTCGATGTAGTCCTGATACACACCGGTGCCTATTACCCAGCCTAATGGCTCATAGAGTTTTACATACGCGAGCTTTGCGGTCCATTCGGTGGTACCGTCGTCGCCCGGCTTCCACCAGTGGTATGTGAGGAATCCGTCGCCGTTGTTCTCCTTGATTATTCGCGAGTACTCGTCGTACATGTTCACGTCGGTCTCGTCCACATAGTATACGTGCGGCTCGCCCTCAAGGCTGGGCGATGTGGCGTGCATCACTACCGCGTGAGGTGGCTCATAGTCGTTTATCCAGAGGTATCCGTCCACGCCGAACCTCAGCACTCTCAGGTTCTCGAGGGTGATTTTCAGCATGTTGATGGCCACCATCTTCACGTTGCTCTCCTCCGCCGACAGCGAGTCGCCTATGTTGAATCCGTACCTCTCCTTCACGCCGCCCTCGTTGCTCTGCTTGTAGGAGTGGTCTATCATTGCGTATGCTATGTTTACTATATCGACCAGCTGATTCTTGAGGTTCTCGGTCTCGTCCTCGCGGAACTTGCTGATGTCCTGGATGGCCTGCTCGCGGAAGTTGTATATGGAATACGACGCGATGAGCAGTATCGACATTAGCACCGTGACACTGGTGAACAGCGGCAGTTTGGTCTTTAGGGTCATAATGTTTCCGTTAGAATTGTTTTTTGCAATTAACCGCAAATATATCAAATTTATCTTTTGCGGAAAAATTTTTCATGTATTTTGTTTCAAATATTATACCCAACAGCTATGGATTGCGTTATTATTGTTTTTTTTAGTCCACAAAAAAATAGCTGTCCTTTGTTTTTTCAGTGCAGCTAATGGCGTGTATATTGCGTAGCCTGCCGGATGTGTGCAAAATGTATCGCCATTAGCTGGAAAAAACACATTTTTATTTGGCTGTAAATCAAAGGAAAGAATTTTTTTTTGAAAAAAGTTGCTAAAATAATTTGGAGATTCAGAAAATGTATCTACCTTTGCAACGTCAAAACAAAACAATGATGGCGGGATAGCTCAGCTGGTTAGAGCGCATGATTCATAATCATGAGGTCCCCAGTTCAATCCTGGGTCCCGCTACATTCTTTGAAAGGCTTCATGACTTAAGTTGTGAGGCCTTTTCTTTTATCAATCCTAAACCATATCGGAATATTATGCAGCACACACAATGCCTCATCATAGGATCGGGACCAGCGGGATACACCGCGGCCATCTACACATCCCGAGCCGGAATAGATACCACCATCATATCGGGTCCGCAGCAGGGCGGCCAGCTTACCGACACTCACGAGATAGAGAATTATCCGGCTTTTCCCGACGGCATAGGCGGATACGACCTCATGCAGCTGATGGAGAAGCAGGCCGTGAGGTTTGGCGCCAGCCTGATATCAGGCGAGGTGGTGGACATAGACACCGCCGCCAGACCCTTTATTATAAAGTGCGACAACGGCGACGAGTATTCGGCCGATGCGGTGATTATAGCCACGGGAGCCTCCGCCAAGTACACCGGTCTGCCTGCCGAGCAGAAATTCAAGGGCATGGGCGTATCGGCGTGTGCCGTGTGCGACGGCTTTTTCTACAGGAAAAAGGACGTGATAGTGGTGGGCGGTGGCGATACTGCCGTGGGCGACGCGCTCTATCTCAGCAATATATGCAACAAGGTGTATCTGGCTGTGCGCAAGCCTTATATGCGTGCGTCCAAGATTCTGCAGGACCGTCTGGCCGGGGCGGCCAATGTGGAGCTTCTCACCGAGACCGTGGTTACGGATATTTTGGGAGCTGATGGCGTGGAGGCTGTGGAGCTTGCATTCCGCAAGGGCACATCCGAGGAGCAGCGCCGCAGGATAGAAGTATCGGGCTATTTTGCCGCCGTGGGCCGCAAGCCTCAGACCGATGTCTTTGTGGGCAAGATAGATATGGACGATCAGGGCTACATCGTCACCTCTCAGCCCGGCACCGCCACCAACGTTCCCGGCATTTTTGCCTGCGGCGACTGCGCCGATCCCGTTTATCGTCAGGCGGTAGTGGCCGCCGGCACCGGCTGCAAGGCCGGCCTCGATGTAGAGAAGTACCTCGCCGAGGCGTAGGAGATTTTTTTTGGAAAAAAGTTTCAAAAATATTTTGTGGAATAAAATATTTCCCCTACTTTTGCAATCGGAAATTCCAAGCGGGGTGTAGCGCAGTTGGCTAGCGTACTTGCATGGGGTGCAAGTGGTCGCCAGTTCGAGTCTGGCCACTCCGACAGACAAGCCGTCCAATGGACGGCTTTTTTTGTGCCAATATACCAAAACATAAATAGGCCGTTCCTGCGTTTCGGGACGGCCTATTTATATTTTTTCTTGCCATTAGCTGCCTCCTCATACCCTTACTCCTGCCAATGTCAGGTCGTCTATCTGCTTGTAGCCCTCTATCCAGTCGTATACGGTCTTGTGGACTATCTGTTTCTGGGTCTCGCAGTTTTCTGTCGAGATTTTCTCCATCAGCTGGATGAGGCGCTTGTGGGTGAATTTCTGATTGTTGGGACCGCCGAACTGGCTCTGGAGGCTGTCGGTGGTCAGGTAAACCATGTCGCCGGGCTCCACTGTGTCCTCGTGCTGAGTGTAGGGGAGATCGCCCTTCATGTACCAGCCCACGGGGTGCTTGTCGCCGTTGATTACGCGCACAGTGCCCGAGTGGCAGATGTAGAGATTCTGGGCCGCGCCGGCAAAATAGAGCTTGTCTCCGTCATTGCTGAAGGCGCATAGTGTCATGTTCATGCCGTCGTTTACGTTGCTGCTGGAGCCCGAGCTCAGCGCCTTGGTAACATTGTCGCGCATCGACGATAATATCGCCGTCAGCTGCAATTCACTGTCGGAATAATGTATCGACAGCTGCTCGTTGAGCAGGGCAATGCCGAGCATGGATAGAAAACCGCCCGGAATGCCACAGCCAGCGCAGTCGCCCAGGGCAAAGATCCTGAAATGCTCCAGCTTGTATACCTTGTAGAGGTCGCCGCTCACTATGCTGTGGGTCTTGGTGAAGATAAAAGCCTCGGGAAATACATCGGCGAGGGCCTTCTGCTGGGTGAATACTGCTGTCTGTATCCGCTGCGCCTGCCTGATGCTGGCGCGCTGCTCCTCCACCATCAGGGCCTTCTGCTCCTGGTGGCGCTTGATGGTCTCCAGCTTGTAGCGCTCGTCTTCCTGAGCCTCGGCGAGCTTCTGGTTCAGGTATCCCATCTTCGAATTGTGCATGTATATCTCGGCGTCCATCTTCTTGTTCATATTGCTGGTGAATATCGCGTAGAAGATTCCGCCTGCTACAGCTAATACCAAAAATATTATTGTTGCCATTTCTTCGTGGTCTTTTTTTTTATTGAATCCTAATTCCTATAAGTGTC
>JAZUEG010000212.1:0-2053 GCA_045640025.1 Bacteroidales bacterium | reverse complement strand
ATCAGAGTTGTTGATGTATGAGATGTCGCCCATCTGAACGCCATCCACAATGTAGAGAGGAGTAGAACCGTTGAGAGAGCCCACACCGCGGACGCTCACCTTCATGCCCTCGCCTGGCTGGCCTGATGTGGAGGTGATGTTGATACCGGCGGTCTGACCCTGACGCGCCTGGAGAGCGTTTGTGGATTTCATGCGGTCGATGTCGTCGCCCGAAACCTGAACGTTGGCGCCGGTGGTAAGTTTCTTCTTCTGAACGCCGTATCCGATTACTACCACCTCGTCGAGCTGCTCAGAGTCTTCCTTGAGAGTGTAGTTTTTGGTAACAGTACCGCCATTTGTGATGGTGAGCACCTCCTCTATGGTCTCGTAGCCCATGAAGGAGATTCCCAAGGTCTGCTGACCCTCTGGCACGCCAGGGAGTACAAAGTTACCGTCCATGTCGGAGATGGTACCGAGAGTGGTACCTTTTACGAAGACGCTGGCGCCAGGCAATGGCTCGCCGTTTACGTCTCCTACCTTACCTTTGATGGTTCCCTGTGCCAGGGCATCAACTGCAAGGCTTACCATCAGGATGGCCAGTAGGACAATTCCGCGGAACAGTCCACCTACTCTCTTGATGGGAGAGTTTGCATTTATATTTCTCATAATTAGTAATTAGTAAATTAGTATTTATTGTAACTATTGTCTATATTGTAAGCTTTCCATTAGGTAAATAAAGTAAGCAGCGGAAAGCAGGATATTTTTATATATAAGTCGTAACCATATTTTAGACGGTGCAAATTAAATAATTATTAATGGTATTTGCAACTTTTTAACATTAAATTTTCAATTTTTTTTCATACAGCTAATGGCAAAATTTCTAACTTTGCCCATCAATTTTGCATCCTATGAAAAATGTATTAGCTAAATTATTAATAATCACCGTGATATTGGCAGCTAATGGCGATATCACCATATTTGCCCAGGATACATGCTATGTTAAGAGCTACGGCAACCTTTTTTCGGTCAAATCGTTTCTTTATAACTACGATTTCGCGTTTCAGAACCACGAGAAAGGTTACAAGTACATTCCTGACCGGCATTCGGGCATTGGCGTGGGAGTGTGGTGCAAGTATTTCCCCTTTGATGTATGCTACCGCCGCGAGATCTCCGTAGGGCGCAACGACTACCACAGCCTGAAGGCCACCGACATGCAGCTCCGAGGCTACAGCAAGTTTTTTGTGGGCGATATCTACGTGCAGAAATACTCGGGATTCTACGAAAACGTGAAAAACCGTTTCCAGATCAAGAAGCCGTCGTCACAGCCCTCCGACGAGATTCTCTACAGCCCCGATATCACTGTACAGCAGTTCGATATGGTGGGCAAATACGTATTCAACCACGAGCGTTTCAGCTACAAGGCCGGATTCACCGCCAACGAGAGCCAGCTGAAATCCGCCGGCAGTTTCACCGTGGGCGCCGCATTGTATCTGCTCAAGATCAAGAGCGACAGCCTTCTCGTGAAGCGCGACGAGGCCGACATGAAATCCTGCAACCTCGGTTTCAACGGCGGATACGCCTACAATCTTGTACTCGGCGGCCGGAGCCTCCTTTTCGCCTCGGGCTCGGTGGGCATCAATGCGAGTAATCTCTTCTATCATAAAAAAGGTGTCAAGGACCTCGGCATATCGCCGGTGCTCCACCTCAAGGGCGCCTACTGGCTCAATTTCCGCAAATGGTCTTACGGCATCACCGGCACCTTTAATATTATACACCACACTCTCGACGAGTCCACTACGCTGTACGTACACACCCGCCGCCTGGAGGCTTTGGTAATCCGCCGCCTGTGGTGCGGCAAGTAGAATATCACGCCATTAGCTGCCATGATTTTTTTTTAGGCAGCTAATGACAATTTATTGTACTCGACACACCATATCCATTTTGATTTACTTGCTTACAAATCAGTGTAAAAACAACAATGTTAAGTTTCTGTCTTTTATGAAAAAAAATCCCGAAAAAATTTTGAGTATACAATAAATTAACATTATCTTTGCAAAGAATTAAAACGACAGGA
>JAZUEG010000211.1:0-10823 GCA_045640025.1 Bacteroidales bacterium | reverse complement strand
TTCTTAAACCGCAATAAAACCGCAGTTAAAGCAAGGTTTATCAATAATTCACGCCAATTGAAGCAAATTAAAGGTTTTGTACTTTTTGAAGTAACCGCGATTGTGGTGTAAGTATGTGGTTTTTAGCGGTTTGTGAAAATGTCGTTTTGTAGGTTTTGTTTTTACCCCTGTAATAGATTATTTTGTTTATTTTGTTTACTACGAGACTGCGATATTCCCGCGCTTCGTTTTCCAAAGATATTTCTATTGGCGCAGAATATGGATTTTTAGATATCATCTTGATATTTTTAGCAAATTGCTTATTGACTTTTGCGACAGATTTTGAGCCATAATTTTGGTATATGAATGTTAACGTTCTCGCAAATTCAATAGTTGCTCTTTTGGTCCATTCTGTTTTCATAGTTCTGGAAATTTGCCGGTTTTTATTAGGGTCTCTGCCATTTCCATTACTTTTTCATGAGAGTAGACTCTTCCTTCTGCGATATCTCTTTCAGCCTCCGCTATCCTCTCGTGAAGTTCCTCCACGGTATAAGGCTCCACTGGCTCACGGAGCATTTTTGCCTCGAAGTCATCTTCGGCCACCTCGTCGAAGGTTTTTGACTTCTTGGCTGGCTTTACGAGGCTCTTGGCGAATTCTACGATCTGGGCCTTAAGGTCGTCGTAGTTATAATTGAATGATACTGGAATATCCAGGTCAAATGCGAATGATTCTGTCATGATGGTTTTATTTTTTTATCCTGTTTGCAAGGTTTTCGGGGCTCGTCGGCAGTCCCATAAATCTACAACTACAACACAATTGCTTTCTACATAATATATCAGTTTGTTGATATGACCTATCACCATACTTCTATATTTATGTTTCCTATTTTTTAGGAGTTCTTCCTCCTTTGCTACATTGGGATTTTGGGCAATTGTTCTTAAAGTTTTGGATACGTTGCTTTTGAATTTTTGGGCTGACTTTTTTCCGTATTCATTATTTATAAACTGAGTTGTCGCCTTGATTTCCAGTTTCGCCTCAATTGATAATATCAGTTTCATATTATAACGAATTTACGAATTCATCCATTTCTTTCTCAAACTCATCCAATGTTACAAACTTGCCTTCTTCGATAGATTTCTCGGCACGGTCTATCCTTGCATGAAGTTCCTCCACTGTATAAGGCTCCATTGGCTCACGGAGCATTTTTGCCTCGAAGTCCTCGTCGGCCACCTCGTCGAAAGTCTTTGACTTCTTGTGTGGCTTCACGAGGTTCTGGGCAAATTCCACGATCTGGGCCTTCAGGTCGTCATAGTTATAATTGAATGATACTGGAATATCCAGGTCAAATGCGAATGATTCTGTCATGATGGTTTAGGTTTTTAGTTTATGGGGCAAAGATATAAAAGATTTTGGGATATCCCTTATTATTTCTTCAAGAATTTGCAGTATTCCACAGCGGCGAGCAGCCAGCAGCCTGTGCCGAAGTTGGTCTGGTTTTTCTCGGTGATAGGGCGGTTGGGCATGGCTTTCTCGCCCCAGTCCTGAACGTAGCCAATTCGGTAGTCGGGTAGGAGGGCGGTGGTCTGGAGATACTGCCAGGCGCTCTCTATCGTGGGCGCGAATTCCTTCTTGTTCAGGATTTTGTTGTTGACACCCCATGCCATGGCGTAAGTGTATAGTCCCGTGCCTGATGTCTCGTAGCCTGGCATCTCATCCGGGTCCTCAATGTTCTGGGGCCAGTATCCGCCCGGCTGCTGACGCTCCTTTACAGCGTAGGCCATCCTGATATATTTCTGAAGGAAAAAGTTGTAGTGCTCCCAGTCTTGGGGAAGGTCGGCAAGCACCCTCGCCAGTCCGGCTATCACCCAGCCATTGCCACGGCTCCAGAATTCCTTCTTGCCGTTCACCGATTTGAATTTTGGATATACATATTTCCTGTCGCGGTGGTATAGGCCGGTCTCATTGTCGTACATTACCGAATCGGTGAACTGGATCCATTCATACAGCTTTTGCAGGTAAACTCTGTTGCCGGTAATTTTGTAGAGCCTTGTCATTACTGGCATGCACATATAGAGCGCGTCGCACCAGTACCAGAAATCGTTTTTGTGGAGCGATATCTGATGGTTCATCACCTGGAATGCGCGCTTTACCATAGTGGTGTCCCTGCGGCCGTCCAGCTCGTAGAGGTCCATGTATGTCTGGAAACATATCTCCCAGTCGGCGAACATCACGTTGTCGTGGCTGTACATCGGGCGCTCGTATTTCCAGTTGCTCACGTTCTCCTCTTTGGCGCCGTACCATCTGTTGTATCTGGCCCAGTTTTCGGCGTATTGCAGGTACTGTCCGTTGCCCGTTAGGCGGTAGGCCTCCATGTTGGCTGTCTGATACATTGCCTTGTCCCACCAGGCGTCTTCCTTGTAGGATACACGGTTTTGCCACTCGGTCTGCACGCTGTCTATCATCGCGACGATCTCGGATTTGCGGTGATTTTTCTGGCCATTAGCTACACAAGAAACCGATAATATGATAATTATTGCGGCGAGTCGTTTCATCTTGCTATTTGGCTGTGGCGGAATTTTCGAATTCCACCTTGGCAGTCTTGCTGTCTACCGTGATTGTTACCTGTCGGCCCAATACCAGCGGAGTGTTTACCGTGCCGTGGCCCACCTTGATTCCGTATACCACGGGGATGTTCAGATTGTCCACGTACTTGTGTATTATCTCGTTGATGGGGAGGTCGATGCCCTGGGTGCCGCCTAAGAAATCACCTACTATCAATCCCTTGATATTCTGGAGCTTGCCACACTGCTGGAGCTTCAGCATCATGCGGTCTATCGAGTAGTTGCTCTCGCCGGTGTCCTCTATGAAGAGTATGGCGTCCTTGGTGTTCAGGTCGAATGGAGTGCCGCTCATGGAGTATAGCAGCGACAGGTTTCCGCCCACCAGTCGTCCCGATGCCTGGCCGTCCTTGCAGTAGGTGTTGCGGTTTATCTCTATGTTCTCGGCCTTGCCGAAAAGCGCGTTTTTGAGTCTCGTGGTGCTGAAATCGTCCTTGCCGAGGTCCTTCACCATCGGGCCGTGAATGGTCTCGAATCCCAGGTTGTTGAGCGTGGTGTGCAGCGCGGTGATGTCGCTGTAGCCTATCAGCCATTTTGGCGAATCGTACATGCCCTTCCAGTCGATGTATGGAAGTATCTGTCCTGCACCGTATCCGCCTCTCACCATGAAAATGGCCCTCACCTCGGGATTGTTCACAATGGCCTGGAAACCCTGTACACGCTGTTCTATGGTGCCGGCGTATCGTCCGTCGTGCTCATAGATGTTGTCGGCCTTTATCACGTTGAGGCCCCACGATTTCAGGATCTGTATTCCGTTGCTTATCTCGGCCTCGGTAATGGCGTTGCTCACGGCGCAGATGGCCACCAGATCGCCTTTCTGAAGGTCTATGGGCCTGATGTCCTCTGTTACCGGCTTTTGAGCTGATATCTCGAATGTGGGGTTGTAGACCGTCTGGTTTACTATTATCGTGTCTTTCTGCGACTGGTCTATCTTGATTTCCTCCTTGTGGCACGACTGCATGCCCATTGCCAGGATCGATGCTGCTATTAGATATTTTCTCATAGTTTTTAGTAAAAATAATTATAAACAATATTTCCCTTCTTTTTCCATAAACGCAATGCGGCGGCCGTTGCGTATAATAGTTGCATTATTTTTTGCCGGATTTCAGATATTCCATAAAACTTTCGGCATCGGGGTTGTAGCCCTGCGGCTGTACTTTGGGAGACCCGGTTGTGGCGTCCAGTATCACGTAATATGGCTGGGCGTTTATCTGGAATCTCTTTATCTGAAGCTCTGTGTTCACCTCGCCTATGGTTTTCTGGCCGTCAGCTGATGGCGTTCTGTCGTCGGTAAACAGCGAGCACATCACAAAATCCTCCTGCATCATCTGCCTCACCCTGGGGTCGCTCCATACATTTTCCTCCATCTTTCGGCAGTTTACGCATCCGTGGCCTGTAAAAACCAGCAGCATTGGCTTGCCTTGTTTCTGGGCGCAGCTTATGGCCTCGTCATAGTCGAAATACGATACCATTCCGTGCGGAAGTTTCAGTATGTCAGAGTATTTGGGAGTTCCGCAGAGGTTTTGTGCAGCTAATGGCGTATTAGCTGGCTGGCCCCCATTCTGCGATGCTCCCATTACGAAATCCTGGGTGGTGATGGGCGGTATGTATCCGCTGAGAGCCTTGAGGGGCGCGCCCCACAGGCCGGGAATCATGTATACAGTAAATGAGAGCGTTATTATAGCTAATACCAGCCTTGGAACCTTCAGATGAGGCATATCGTCGTCGTTGGGCAGTTTCACCTTGCCGAGCAGATACGCGGTGAGTATCAGGCCTATGGCTATCCAGATGGCGAGGTAGGTCTCGCGGTCCAGGATGTGCCAGTGGTAGGTCTGGTCGGCCACGGAGAGGAACTTGAGACCCAGGGCCAGCTCCACGAATCCGAGGATTACCTTCATCGTGTTCATCCAGCCACCCGATTTCGGCATTTTCTTCATCACCTCGGGGAAGAATGCGAACAGCGTGAATGGCATCGCGAATGCTATCGAGAATCCGAGTATCGCGATTATCGGCTTCAGGAAATTGCCTCCCGAGGCGCTCTCCACGAGTACGGTGCCCACTATTGGGCCTGTGCAGCTGAAGCTTACCAATACCAGTACGAATGCCAGGAAGAATATTCCTATGAGTCCGCCCTTGTCGCCGCGCTTCTCGGCCTTGTTGATGATGGATGACGGCATCGTGATCTCGAACATTCCCAGAAACGACAGCGCGAATATCAGGAACACCACGAAGAAAATGATGTTTGGCAGCCAGTGTGTGCTGAGGGCGTTGAAGATGCCGGCCGTAAAGTTCTCGCCGCCGAGCATGTTGCTCAGCAGTATCAGAATAGCTACCGGGAGCGTGTAGAGCGCCACTATCGAGATTCCGTAAATCAGCGCGTTCAGCTTGCCTTTCCCGCTCTTGTCTTTCAGGAAAAAGCTCACTGTCATTGGTATCATCGGGAATACGCATGGCGTGAATATGGCCGCAAGTCCGGCCGCAAATGCCAGCAGGAATATCGACCAGAGTCCGTTGCTCTGCTGTGCCGGGGCAGGAGAGGAGCCCGCTGCAGGTGCGCCATCAGCTGATACGCCATTAGCTGGCTGGCTCTCAGATATTATGCCATTAGCTGATACGGTGTCGGCTGATATGCTCTCTGCTGGTATGCCATTAGCTGGCTGGCTGTCAGCTGATATGTTTTCAGCTGATGGCTTTTCTGCGGGGGGCTCCGCTACCGGGGGCTTTTCGGTTTTTTTCTCTTCTTTTTTGGGTGTTACGGGGATGCTGAACTCGTCGCGGACCATCTGGCACATGAACTCGTCGTTGCATACCTGACCCTTGATTTTGCCCGATATGCTGAACGGTTCGGCGGTCTGTGGGGTGATTACGATTTTGAATTTTGCCGTGCCCTCAAAGTATTTTTCGGTGGCGTCGAATACTTCCTCGTAATGCTCGGTGGCCTTGGTGAGCTCCAGTATCTTGCCGTCGGTGCTGAAGAGATCGCTCGGGTCTATTTTGATGCTGAGCGGCATGGATGCGCCCTCGGGGTTGTATGGCGAGTAGAGGTGGAATCCGGGTATTATCGTGGCATCGAATATCAGCTCTATGTCGCCGTTTTTCAGGGAGTTGGAGCTGTATTTCCATGTCACGTTGTCCTGAGCCGATGCCATGATGCACATCAGCATCAGGATTATTGATAGGAATGTTTTTTTCATCTTGTGAAATTCGGATTTCGGATTTCTTGATTCGTGATTATTTCTCCGGTGCGTTTTTGATGATGTCGGCGAGCAGCAGCATGAATTTTCCGCAGGATTCTATCTCGATTTTCTCGGTTGGGGTGTGCACACCGCTCATGTCGGGGCCTATCGAGATGGCGTCCATTCCGGGATATTTGTCGATTATCATTCCGCACTCCAGCCCGGCGTGGATGGCTGTCACGAGTGGCTCCTGGCCGAAATTGTCCTTGAAGACTTTCTTTGATATTTCGAGGATCTCGCTGTTGGGATTCGGTTTCCAGCCGGGGTACTCGCCCTCGAAGGTGCAACTTGCTTTTGCGCTGCTCATCTGCAGCCTTATGATGTCTTTCAGGTAGTCGCTCTGGCTCTGCACCGAACTGCGGAGCAGGCAGAGTATGCTCATCATGCCCTCCTCGATGCGGAGTACGGAGAGGTTGTTGGATGTCTCCACGAGGCCCGGCATATCGGCGCTCATGGCGAATACTCCCGATGGCAGGGTGTTTACTATGTAGTTGACGGTTTTTAGCGATTTCTCTGTCAGGTACTGGATCTTGGCGTCGGAAGGGATTATTTCTATCTTGCCGTCTGGGTCCGACAGGCCGTATTCCTCGTGGATGGTTTTGTTGAATTGGTCCAGAATCTCAATGAACCTGTCTTTGAGATATGTGTTTATAGCCACCTCGGCTACGGCCTCGCGTGGGATTGCGTTGTGCATATTTCCGCATTCGGTTTTGCCGAGGCGGAAATCCATTTGCGGGTCGTCCAACAGTCTGTTTACGAGGCGGAAGAGGATCTTGGCGGCGTTTGGACGGTTCTTGTGGATGTCGGCGCCCGAGTGTCCGCCCAGGAATCCGCTCACTTTCAGCTTGAAACGCTCGTAGTCTATGAAATAATCCTCAAGTGGCGACATGCTGAGGGCTTTTGTGATATTCACATTTACACCGCCGGCGCATCCTATGTAGAATATTCCGTGCTCCTCGCTGTCGAGGTTGATGAGGATGCTGCCTTTCAGCACGTCGCTTTTCAGATTTACGGCGCCGGTGAGGCCTGTCTCCTCATCTACGGTTATTAGGCCCTCGATGGGTCCGTGCTTGATGGTCTGGTCCTCGAATATGGCCATTATCGCGGCCACTCCGATGCCGTCGTCACCGCCTAATGTTGTGCCGTCGGCCATTACGTAGCCGTCCTTTACTATGGTTGTTATCGGGTCGGTGAGGAAGTTGTGCTGTTTTCCGCTGTCGGCCTGTGGCACCATGTCGCAGTGGGCCTGCAGGATTATTCCCTTGCGGCTCTCCATGCCGGGAGTGGCGGCCTTGCGGAAGATCACGTTTCCGGCCTCGTCGATGAAGGCCTCGTCGGCGTGGCGCTTGCCGAATTCGAGGAGGAATCTTGTGATCTGCTCCTCGTGCTTTGATGGGTGTGGTATCAGAGTAAGCTCCCTGAAATTCTTCCAGAGAAGCTTTGGCTCAAGTGTAAGGATGTTTTCGTTCATTTGGGTATAGTTTTATTACAGATGCAAATATATCACTAAAAAAACGCACTCCCAAATAAAAAATGAATTATAACATTTTTTTGCAGAAAAGGAGGGAAGAATCGTCCTTTGGCTCTTTCCAAAAAAATAATCAGCCCCCAACGGGGCGACACTCTCCCAGCGTAGGGTTTCAACCCTACGCGAAAAAGAACGCGACAAAATGCCCAATGCAGAAAATAAAGTACCGAAAATTCATCTCCTCCACGAAAAAAACTTCCTACCATTGACAATTATAAAAAAAATATTTCTAATTTTGCAATTGAAATTTCGTGTAAAAAAATAAAAATATGGCAAGACCTATTAAAGATACTCCAATACTATTTGGAGAGGATGCACGTCGCTTTGAGGCCAGGATGCAGGAAAAGCGTAATGAGAGCGAAGAGGAGCGTGAAAAGCGCTTGCAGAACTATGCATTGGCGATTCAGATGCTTGAGGAAGGCAAGAACGTGGTGATGGCAACAAGACCGATGACGCTGACAGATGCTTACCGGATCCTTGACAAATAGTTTTATTCATCGTCTTGAAGGAGACGAGATTGTTACCGACTTTGACTGTGGTGATGCTGACCTGAATGATTTTATAACCAATGAGGCTCAGGCATATCTCAAGGCGGTTGCCGATTCATTACAGTAGATGCTTATATAAAAGCCATTCCATTTTACGAAAAAAACGGATTCCTTCCGTTGAATAGCGACGACGAGGATTCTGATTATACACGTCTGTTGTACTTTGATTTGAATGATATTTCCTAATCCCCGTCCCCATCGGGGACAAGCGAAGCCTGCGTTAACCCATAGTAGATTACACAAATCATAATATTAGGCAATTTGAAAATGCGCTTCAATTATCTCTTCCTGATTCTTGGGAAGCGCGAAAATGGGTTGTTGCCATAACCCGAAATGCCAATGCCGAAAATAAAATATGGGAAATTTATTATTCTCCGCGGTAAAAACCATTTTCGCTTTTAGTCTTCCATAAATTGAACATATCAAGATAATTATCCTTGATAAATTCCTGAATGGCACTGATTTCTTTATCCTTGAGAACACCGCGGTTTTGTAACACTGAATCGCCATTCTCCTTTACGAAAAATTTGGCTGAACCACCTTCCGAGAGTTTCGAGTCGCTGGCGTGTACGTGCATGCATTCCAAAACACACCAGGATGTGAAATATAGAAAATATCCTGCTACTTTATATGGATAATATTTAGGCATATTGTATGTATTTTTTACCCTTTAACAAATACTCTGTTGCTTTGGAGAGGGTCTCTTCATCCATATTAGTGTCAACGAGGGTTCCGTTGTCCATAAACACTGCTACTCCTTCTGCATTCTCAAGATAAAACACTTTTATGCAGTCGTCGAATTGTTTTATGGCAAACCCGTTGATTATAACCTCTGCCGAGTCTTGAATCTCTTTTACATTAAACATATCTCACCTCCAGTTTTTTTATTGAGTCCAGATACTGGGACGGATTTATATACAGACTTTCCAAGATGGGAACAAGATCGATATATTCCTCTTCCAGTTCTGAATTGTTTGAATATTTTGTCATTACCTCTATATATCCATTGTCCCAAGTGTTGACATTACAATATCGTTCCAATGAGTAAGGGGCTATGAATTTGAGCCTCGTACCATTGAATTCAAAAATTGTATATCGCCCATCGTTCGACAAATATGCGGTGTCGTTCATATCAGCACTATTAATGGTTTATTCCGTCTGCAAATATAATATTTATCTTTCTTATTGTCAAAAAAAACGTGGTTCCGATTTCAAAAAAAAATTCTCCCCAGCCCCAACGGGGCGACACTCTCACAGCGTAGGGGTTCAACCCTACGCGAAAAAGAACGCGACAAAATCCCGGAGCGACCAAACAAAAATACCGAAAATTCCTCCCTCCAATCAAAAATAAATTTGTTTAATTTCCAAAAACAATATACATTTGTCACAAAAACAAAATTTGCATTATGCCGAGAGAAAAATATAATATGTTGCATTATATCGTGGCGCTGATAGCTGAGTTCGCATTGCATTTCGGCATCAGTCAGCGACAGGCGGTTAATTACCTTATCCGTTTCAAGGGAATGGAGCATCTTGAAAGGTGTTACAATGTGCTTCATACATTCTCTTTTGATGACAGTATTGAGGCGCTTGCTAATGTTTGCAGAAATAATGGAGGATGATAGCAATGAAACTTTATGTAGATAAGCTGGCGGAATATCTGAATAAGTATCCCGAAATCAGGATCGCGATATTGGGCCACACCTGCAATTCGGGCTCACTCGAATACAACAAGGCTCTTGGCCTTAAGCGAGCCGAAGCCCTCAAGCGTGAGCTCCTGAAGCGTGGCGTTGCGTCCGACCGCATCACCACCATCAGCAAGTGGTACAGCGAGCCTATTGCTCCCAACACATTTGATGTTTACCGCGCCCTCAACCGCCGTGTGGAGGTTAGGGTATTGCACTAAATTTAGAAAGTGAATAGAAAAAAAAGCCAGGACAGATTAATTTTCCGTCCTGGCTTTTTTTTATTATTTTTTAACTATATTTTATGGATTATTAATTATAATTTAGTCGCTGAATTCAAAATGCGAAAATAATGTCACAGGAAAGGTACAGCGATAACGAGATAATGGAGCTTTTTGCCGACGAGAGTACCCGCGAGGCGGCGTTCAGAATAGTGGTGAGCCAGTACGGACCTCATCTCTACAGCCGTATACGTACGGTGGTATCGTCGCACGACGAGGCCGATGATATTCTCCAGAATACATTTATCAAGGCGTGGCGCGCCATGCCCAAATTCCGTCTGGAATCCAGTCTCTATACCTGGCTTTTCCGCATAGCCACCAACGAGGCACTCACCTTCGTGCGCCGCAGCAAGCGTGACTATTCCCTCTCGCTCGATGACGGCGAGGTGGAGCTGTCGGCGCCATACAGCGACATGGAGAGCTCCCACACCGGCGACGAGATAGCCGACAAGCTGCGCTACGCCGTGGATTCGCTGCCGGCCAAGCAGAAACTCGTATTCTGCATGAAATATTACAAGGAGATGAAATACGACGACATGGCAGTGGCCCTCAAGACCTCGGTGGGTGCCCTCAAGGCTTCGTACCACCATGCCGTAAAAAAAATCGAAAACTTTTTGGCCCTTAATTAAACCAAATGTTTTGACTGGCGTTTATTAATTGTAGATAACCAACAACTCTCGACATGAACCTGCACAACGATAATATGAAGTTCAACATGAATTTTGATGTTCCCAACGGGTATTTCGACTCGCTGGCCGATAATGTGATGGCCAACATCAAGTTCGAGGACGGCAAGCGCAAGCACCGCAAGGTGATGATATGGCGCTCGCTGTCTGTAGCCGCTGTATTGGCGGTGGTTGCATTCCTGGGCTTGTCGTATATGCCGGACGACCGACCAAGCTTCGTGGATAGTAAGAGTTATCAGGATTTTGTGGCCGACAACTATG
>JAZUEG010000210.1:0-5077 GCA_045640025.1 Bacteroidales bacterium | reverse complement strand
AAATGGATAACGCGGAGAAAATCAGCGTTATCCATTTTTTTTATATCGTGCCCCAGAATTTTCTTAGGAACCATTCAGCTGATAGCAGAATTACTATCAATGCAAACAGCCATTTGAAACTCATCAGCGGCGCCGATGTGGTGTCGCTGTATACCACGGGGCGGATTGTGTCGTCGCTCAGGAGCGCGTCCTCAAGAGCCTGAATGTCACCAGGTCCAAAATTCTTTCCACCGGTCTGGGATGCAATTTTCTGCATTATGGCGGCGTTGGCTATCAGGTTTTCGGCCTCCGTCTTTATCTCCGATACCGAAAACATTCCCTGCTTGGTGAGGGTTTTGCCTCCCGTTATTGCCCTTGCAGTATAGGTATAAGTGCCGGGCTTCAAGTTGTCGATTCTCAGATAGTAACCGTTTCCCGAGTGCTCCATTTTGTAGTTTTCGCTTGTATTGTTTTCAGCTGATACAGTGATATTTACCTCGGCCTCTCTGTCAGGCTCCATCAGCTCGTTCATTACCTTGGCGTTGAAATAAACAGGCTCGTTTTCGCTGAAAATACTTCGTGTGGCTATCGAGAAACGCTCCTTGTCGGTACGCGTAATCAGGAACTGGCAAAGCCTTGAAATAAGCAGGTCGAACTTCTCGTGATTGAAGTAGCGCTTGTAGCAGTCGATGCGCCAGCGCCAGATTCCCTCGCCTGAGATTACGGCCGTCCTCGATTTCGACGGATCTGAAACCGCTATCAACGGCTTGTCGGTTGCCACACCTTTTACCAGCTGATTGCCAAATACTTGAGTCTGCGCCAGCGTATTGTATTCGCCGAAAGCGCAGTAGAGAGGCGGAGCCTTGGACAGGAACTCCTCTACCCCATTATCGAAGCTGAAAAGCGAGAATCTGGCATTCTCGGTATACGAAACCTCCTCGAAACGGTCGCTCTTCTTGCTGATGCTCAGACAGTTGTTGATGTCGTTGAATTTGGCGAAATCTGTTGTGGTGCCCAATAGAAACATCGTAGGAATGTTCTTGGACTTTATCTCGCTGATTATCTTGTCGCAATTGATTGATATCGAGGGTATTTGAACAAGAATCACGAGATTGTATCCCGAAACGCTTTTCTCGAACTTGTCGACAGTGGAAACTTCCACATCGAGGCCACGGTTGCTGCTAAGCGCATTGCGGATGGCGGCCACATCGGGATGCGGCATTGCGCTCAGGATTAGAACCTTGTGCTTGTCGTCCACAACCTCTATCATTATATCGCGCGAATTGTTGGCAGTGGTGATCTCGCCGTCGATGGCCGAGAAGGAGATTGTGTATTTCTGAAGTCCCTTCTGCTCGGCTTTCAGAGTCGTGGAAATCTCATGCGTGAAATTGTTGGATAAGATGCTGATATTCTGCGCGAACTCCACTTTGCCGTTTCTCTTTACCTCGCATAATGTGCTCTTGCCTTTCAGCATGCGCGCGTTCATGGTAATCTGCAGCGGAAACTCGTTGCCGAGAAATGCGGTTTCATTATACACCGTTTTAGCTGCCACAATATCCATATAGGCCGATGTGTCGCCCATTGTTACGGTGTAAATTTTCTTGCCGAGATTCTGGGCCGGGTATACAGGATTCTGTCCGCGGTTGTAGATTCCATCGGAACACAATACGAGCGCGCCCGAATTTGTATTGTAGAGAGTGCTCTGCATCGATTCCATCATCTGCGAGATGTCGGTGTACTTTTCCGAAAAATTCAGCTGGTCTACACCGCAAGGCTGCATTCCAAAACCAAATCCGAAAAATTTGACATTGTATTTATCTTGCAGTTTTTCAGCGGTTTGTTTCAGCTGATACATAAAAGACTTCAGGCTGTCGGCAGAACCCGGACCGCGCATCAGCATCGATTCCGAATTGTCGACCGCGATGGCGAGTATGGGTTTTTCGGTGCGCTGGAGATTGCGTTTCACAAAGATATTCAGCAGCAGAATCGATATCAGGAAAAGCGCCGCAAATCGCAGAGCGCCAAGCAGGCGGATCTTCCAGGCACTAAAATCCGACAGCCTCTTATTTTTGTAATAAGAGACTGCCGTAGCCGCCAATGCAAATACGAAACATATTACAGGCCAGTACCATGAATAGTCCGAAACTATTGTGCTAATCATTTGGCGATGTGTGATTTAGCTAATGACGGTTAAAATTTTACTTTAGTATTTTCTTGTAGATGTCGTAATACTGAATAAGGCGAGCCTCGTATTGCTCGGGAGCGGTAAGTCCGTTGTATTCCTTGGCAAACGAGAGGAAATCGCCCGTAATGAGATACTGTACACGGGTGCTCTTGGCGGTGCAGAAATCAAACAGCGCCATTATGTGATAGCGGATGTCCTTGCTGAATGCGTCAAACATCTCATTTACAGAGTTGTAGCCTATCATCTTGTAGTTGAAACCCATTACCTGAGGAGCGCCCATGCTTATTGAATAAAGTGCCTGGGTGTCATTGAGCTTGCGAGCTATCTCGAGACTCTCCCACTCCGCAGCCTGACCGGTGTGGCCGGCTTTCCAGTCGTCGGATTTCTTGGCGCGGTACTGGTGATTGTTTCTGCGGTTTTTGGCGTCAAAAGTAAAATGCTCGTCAAACTGTTTCTGATTCTCATCGCTCTTGGATCCCCAGTACGAGTGGAAAACGTGGTTCTCGAAACGGATAAGCATCTTGCCATCGGAGCTGAAACCGCTGCCACCGCTCTCCACGCAGATTACCGCCAAAGCCCTTTCAACGTCGATGCCCAATTCCTTGGAAATCACAGAGATAATGTTTCCGTAATTGTTCCATGTCTTCACGGCTACCTTGCCGTACTTATCAAGGCCATCAGCTGATAGCTGTTTCTTTGGGGCGAGGTCCACCTTGGCGAGATCCTTTCTGGTATTGAAAAACACACGGCTCTCGTCCTTTGTGGTTGTTGTGGTGGTCTTCTTTGGCTCCTCCTTCTTGGTATTGCTTCCCGAGCCTGATGGCGAATCGAGCAGAGAGGCGTAGTCAGCTGATACATAACCGGTTTTGCCGTTATAGTCGATACCGTACCAATTGCCGTGCTTGCTAAGTTTCACGAAGATGTCGCCCTTATGAACCTTTCCTATAATGGATGCGTCGGTGCTGTAGAACGACCTCACATTCAATACCTTGGCCTCCACAAGAATCTTCTCGATGGTCTGCTGGATATCTATGTATTTGGCCATGCAGAATGCGTTGCCTATCGATGTGCTTATCTTGTACCATTCGGCGCTCTCGCCTATCACATTTACCACGGTGTGCTTCTTCAGCTTGAAGAGTACCTTGGCGTCTGTAGTGGCGTGCTCCCTTGCATTCAGGGTTCCGGTGTTCACCATGCCCTTCTTGGCTACGGCCACACCGTTCTTATCTACGATAGCCGCTACCGACATATCGATTTTACTCATTTGAGCGGCAATTTTTTTCTTGCTCTTGAATAGATTGCTAAACCATCCCATAATTATTGGTCTTTTATTGGTTAGATGATGTATTTTGTAATTAGCTCCAAAAATAAAAAAAAAGGCTGACACATAAAAATATGTATCAGTCTTTTTTTATCATTTTTTCAGCTAATGGCGATTTTATTACATGTTCATGCCACCGTCTACCTGAATTACCTGGCCCGAAACATAAGAAGACATATCGGAAGCGAGGAATGTAGCCACATTAGCTATGTCCTCTGGTGTGCCGCCGCGGTGGAGAGGAATCTTCTCGCACCACTCCTTGCGGATCTCCTCAGAGAGCTGGGCAGTCATGGCGGTGATTATGAAGCCTGGAGCGATGGCATTGGCGCGGATGCCCTTCTTGCCGTACTCCTGGGCGATAGACTTGGCGAGGCCAATCATACCAGCCTTAGATGCCGAGTAGTTGCACTGAGCGGCGTTGCCGTGTACACCTACCACCGAGCTCATATTGATGATAGAGCCCTTGCGCTGACGGAGCATGATAGGAACTACAGCGTGGCTGAAGTTGAAAGCCGACTTCAGGTTTACTGTGAGAACAGCGTCCCACTGAGCCTCTGTCATCTTCAGGAGAAGGCCGTCCTTTGTGATACCGGCGTTGTTTACGAGGATGTCGATAGAGCCGAACTCCTTGTGGATTTCCTCTACTACCTGGTGAGTCTGCTCAAAATCGGCGGCGTTGCTTGCGTAAGCCTTTACCTTAACTCCGAGAGCTGCGATCTCAGCCTCTGTAGCCTTGGCGTCGTCGTTGATAGCCAAGTCGGTGAAAGCGATGTTGGCGCCCTCAGCTGCAAACTTGAGAGCGAGAGCCTTTCCAATACCACGAGCTGCACCTGTGATTACAGCTACTTTTCCTTCTAATAATTTCATTTTGATGTATAGTTTTTAGTTATAAAATATTCAATACCTGTTCCTTTATTTTCTCGAGCTCGTCCTTCATCATCACCACGATTTTCTGGATCTCGGCGTCGTTGGCCTTGGATCCCAGGGTGTTGATCTCACGGCCCATCTCCTGGGCTATGAATCCGAGTTTCTTGCCGGTGGATTCGTTGGCGTCGATATTCTCGATAAAGTACTTGCAGTGCTGACGCAGGCGGACTTTCTCCTCGGTGATGTCGAGTTTCTCGATGTAGAAAATCAGCTCCTGCTCCAGACGGTTGCTGTCGAGGTCCACGATTCCCTTCAGCTCCTCAAATCTCTGCATAATGCGCTCCTTGATTACTGGAACACGCTGTTTCTCAAACGGTTCCACCTGGGCGAGATATCCGAGAATGAGATCGATGCGGTGGATGAAGTCCTGTTTCAGGGTCTGTCCCTCCTGAATGCGGAATTCGTCGAGCTGATGTATAGCCTCGGCCACCATCTCGCGGATAAAATTCCAGTCTTCCTCGTTTACCTCCTCGGTCTCCATTTTCTGAACATCGGAGAATCGGAGCAGAGTGCTGAGGATGAGAGCGCTGTCCACCTTGGCGCCCAGCTTCTCCGAAATTCCCACCACCTTCTTGAAATAAGCCTCCAGCAGACTCTCGTTGATGCGGAGCGCATCGTCGGAAGCCTCGTTAAGTCGGATCGTAGCCATGTCGTTCTGTGGGCCA
>JAZUEG010000209.1:0-2021 GCA_045640025.1 Bacteroidales bacterium | reverse complement strand
CATGGCTACGATCCGACTTAACTATGAGGCTTCATGCAGCGACTACAATGTGATGGAGTATCTGGAATACAACGAGCTCCCATACGGCGAGCCTTCCGATGCATCATTCTCCGATTTGGTTTCCGATTACTACGCGTCTCCGGTCAATATTTATTATTTTCAGTAATGAGGTACATTAGCAGAATATTATTATCATTCGCATTTCTGGTATCGGCCATATCAGCCTACTCGCAGGATTCCAACGACAACAGCCAAAACTGGAGTCAGCAGAAACAGCAGTTCAAGGCCGACAAGGTGGCCTATATCACCACTCAGATGAACTTTACAGTAGAGGAGGCCCAGAAATTCTGGCCCATATACAATAAGTACGATGAGATTTTCGACCGCATAGCCGACGAGCGCTACCACAACTACGACCCCAAGCGCGGCAAGTGCGTGAGCGACCTATCCGACGAGGTGTGCGCCAAGATTATGGAAAACTCTTTCGTGCTCGATCAGAAGGAGCTCGATGCCAGGAAACTCTTCTACAATGAGCTCACCAAGATTTTCTCTCCCAACAAAATAATGCTCTATTACCACACCGAATTCCAGTATCGCCGCAAGGTGATGCAGGAAAACCGCAGCAAGAGCGGCAGTTTCGGAAAAAGTTTCAAAAACGATTGATTTTTTTACAAAAAAATTCATAACTTTGCGCAGAATTTCTAATAATACAGTAAAGTTATGTTTATTCCATTGCTCCATTACAGGACCAAGTTCGAGATATATTCCACTCTGTCGCCAGAGGAATTTGCCCGTCATCTCTTCCGCGAGGTAAGACCTGACCTGGAGGAGGCGTATATGACCCGCCGCTGGGAACACAAGTGCGACTACGAGTTTTCCGGCCACGTGTTCCGTTATATATGGAACGGATTCAATAGATTTAACGGCATCAAGCGCGGCAGCCTCCATGTATCCAAGGACAAGGGCGAAATCCAGGTAACGGCGCGATACGAGTTTCAGGAGATTTTCATCCTCTGCCTGCTTTTCTGCATGATACCGCTGTGCGCGTTCTGGGGACCCAACGAATGGCGCATCATCCTCACTGTGCTCATCTGGCTCGTGTACCTCATCAATTTTGTAGTCTCATATCTTAGATTGAATACATATTTCAAGCGCAAGGTGCGTGATACATTTATTGACCACGACCCAAGCCACGAGAAGAAACTTTTATAATTACGAATTCGAAAAGTCGAAAATCAAAAATTCTAACATGTCAATGCTTGAAAACCTGCGCCTTGCCATGGCAGAGTCCGGCATAGATGCATACATCATATTCAATACCGACCCCAACAACGACGAGTACATTCCCAATGACTACCAGGCAATAAAAGCCCTCACCGGATTCACGGGCGACAATGCCGTGGTGGCAGTCACCAGGGATTTCGCCGGATTGTGGACCGATTCCAGATTCTTCATCTCGGGCGAGATAGAGCTCCGCGGCTCAGGATTTCAGCTGATGAAAAAACAGTCCAACAACGATCCCTCGTTCATGCAGTATCTGGCCGACCACCTTGAAAAGGGTTCGAAACTGGGCCTCGATGGCAATCTCATCACCCATGCCGACTATCTGCAGCTCCGCAGAAAGCTGGAGGGCGCCGGTATGCATGTGGTTAATAATCTGGATCTTACTCCCAAATTCTGGACCTCCCGTCCACAGAGCGGTTTTACAGAGATTTTTGTATTAGCTGAAAAATACTCCGGCAAATCCTCCTCCGCCAAGATAGCCGATGTCCGCAAGGATATGGCAGCTAATGGCGTGGATTATCTGGTGCTCACCGCGCTCGACGACATAGCCTGGCTGCTGAACCTCCGCGCCGCCGATATCGACTACTGTCCGCTCTTCAGGTCGTATATGGCTGTCTCGCGCCGTCAGGAGGAATCCTCGGTGCTTTTCATCCATTCAGGCCGCATATCAGCTGATATCCATGAATATCTCAATATTCTGAATATCAGCACAATGCAAGTCGGATCGTAGCCATGTC
>JAZUEG010000208.1:0-8598 GCA_045640025.1 Bacteroidales bacterium | reverse complement strand
TATCAGGCCCTTGTCGCTTACAATCTCGGCAGTGCATCCGCCACCAAAGAGCATTACGGCGTCCTTCATACAGGCCTTGTTTACATTGTATATGTCATCAGCTGATAACTTGAAACCCTTGCTCTGCATATCCTTGATGCGATCGCCGGCCAATGCAGGCAACCACATTCCGCCCTGCGCAAATGTCATCAAGGCGCACAGGAGCATCGATATTGATAATATTATTCTTTTCATTGATTGATGAACGATTATATGATTAATGATTATATGATTTACGATTATGACACGCACGTCCGTGCGTCTCTACGAGCGCAGAATCTGTTTTCCCTTCGGAATCCGTTGAATTTCAGGCGTTATGCTCGTAGAGGCGCACGGACGTGCGTGTCATTAAATAAATATATTATATGGTATATACCTGATATATTATTATAAGGTATTATTCTGAATGGCGGCCCTTGAGAACGGCGATTACGTCCTCAATCTTCTTGCCACGGCTGCTCAGGAGCACTACCACGTGGTACAAGAGGTCGGCGGCCTCGTTGAGGAAGAGTGAGTCGTTTTGATCCTTGCTCTCGATGATGAGCTCCACAGCCTCCTCGCCTACTTTCTTGGCAATCTTGTTGACGCCCTCACGGAAAAGCTTTGTGGTGTAGCTTCCGGCAGGACGGTCGGCGTTTCTCTTGTCGATGAATTTCTGAAGGTATGAGAGGAATCCGATATTGCTCTCCTCGAAATCGAAGCACGAAGTGGTGCCCTTGTGACATGTAGGACCATCGGCCTTGGCCTTTATGAGGATGGTGTCGTTGTCGCAATCCACATACATCTGCTGAACGTGGAGGAAGTTGCCCGAGGTCTCGCCCTTGGTCCAAAGGCAGTTGCGGCTGCGGCTCCAGAATGTCACCTTGCCGGTTTCCTTGGTCTTATTGTAAGACTCCTCGTTCATATATCCGAGCATGAGCACCTGAAGGCTCTCATGATCCTGTACGATGGCGGGAATAAGTCCGCCCATTTTTTCGAAATCTAACTGCATTTTGATATTTTTGATTTTTAATTTTCGATTTTTGATTTGCTACAATAATCACAATTTCGCCTTCGGCGTAGATTTCAAAACAAAAATTTTCAAGAATTATCCAAAAATTTTTCAAAAATTACAATTCAGAAAAAAATTTATGATTAATTTTTGATCAATTTTTGATAATTTTTGTTGAAAAAGAACAACGCCGAAGGCGCAAGACGATAATTTGTGGAATTACCGCCTTACGTTGATACCCTCGTTGATGAGGTAGGTCTTGAGCTCGGGGATGGCGATTTTTCCGAAGTGGAAAATGCTTGCCGCCAATGCCGCATCAGCCTTGCCTTTCTCGAAAACGTCCTTGAAGTGCTCCATCTCGCCGGCGCCGCCTGATGCGATTACGGGGATTGAGAGCATCTCGCTCAATCGGCAGAGAGCCTCGTTTGCGAAACCTGTCTGATGGCCGTCGTGATCCATCGAGGTGAAGAGTATCTCGCCAGCGCCACGGTCCTCCATCTGCCTTGCCCAGCTGAAGAGCTCCAAGTCAGTAGGACGCTTGCCGCCGTGGGTGTGTACAATCCACTGATTCTCGATAGTCTTGGCATCGATGGCTACTACCACGAACTGCTTGCCGAATTTTCTCGCCAGGTCGCTTACAAGCTGAGGATTCCTTACTGCCGCAGAGTTTACCGAAACCTTGTCGGCGCCGTGGATAAGGAGATTCTCGGCATCCTCCACGCTGGTGATTCCTCCGCCAATGGTGAATGGGATGGAAAGATTCTTGGCCACCGACTCCACAAGCGAGTAAATCTGCTTGCGGCCCTCGTTGGTGGCGGTAATGTCGAGATATACAAGCTCGTCAACTCCCTGCTCCGAGTAAGCCTTTCCGAGCTCTACGGGATCGCCGGCGTAGCGGAGGTTCTCGAAACTTACGCCTTTTACTGTCTGACCGTCTTTGACGTCGAGACACGCTATTATTCTTTTTGCGAGCATGATTATTCAGAGGTTAGGGTTGCTAATTGCTGGAGTGTTACACGCTTCTCGTAGATGGCCTTGCCAACGATGCACGAGTGAATGTTGGTGGCTGCCAACTTCTCAAGATCGTCCATTCCTGATACTCCACCGCTTGCTGTTACCTTCAGCGAAGGATAGCGCTTCTGGAGATCGTTGTAGAGGGCAAAGTCAGGGCCCTGAAGCATGCCGTCGCACTTGATGGCTGTAACGCAGGCGCGTGTGAGACCCGCCTCCATAAACTGCTCTATCAGCTGATAGATAGTTACATTGGCGTCGTCCTGCCAGCCGTGGATGCGGACCATATCGCCCATCACGTCGGCAGAGAGTATTATCTTGTCGCTGCCATACTTCTGAAGACAGCTAACCATCAGTTCAGGATTCTTTACGGCTGCGCTGCCGAGGTTTACGGCGTATGCTCCGAGGGAGAAAAGCATCTCAACATCGCCCAAAGTCTTGATTCCGCCGCCGCAGTCTATCTTCAGGGAAGTCTGCTGAGCCACATCGTTGAGAACGGCTGTGTTCACTAATTTGCCCTGCTTGGCACCGTCGAGGTCCACAAGGTGAAGGTGAGTGAGGCCGGCCTCCTGATATTCCTCGGCCACCTTGGCGGGATCGAGGTCATATTTCTTTACATTCTCGTACTTGCCCTGCTCGAGCCTTACGCAATGTCCGCCTATAATATCAATTGCTGGAACTATTATCATAATTTGATGAAATTTTCAAGGATTTGCTGGCCTACGTTGCCACTCTTCTCGGGGTGGAACTGACAGCCGTAGAAATTGTCTTTTGCAATGCTGGCCGAGAACTCTACAGAATACTGGCACTTGGCTGCGGTATGCTCAAACACCGGAACCATGTAACTGTGGACGAAATACATGAAACTCCTGTCGGCGATGCCGCTATAGAGCGGAGTCTTGAGATCGTAAATGTCGTTCCAGCCCATGTGTGGGATTTTCTCGCCCTTGGGAGCTACGAACTTGATGACATCAGTATCGAAAATTCCGAGTCCCTTGGTGTCCTCCTCCTGGCTGTGACGGCACATCAGCTGCATGCCGAGACAGATTCCGAGAACGGGCTGCCTCAATGTTGGGATAAAGGTATCGAGCCCGGTGGCCTTAAGGGCCTCCATGGCAGCGCCGGCGTTTCCCACTCCGGGGAATATCACCTTGTCGGCGGCGGAGATTATCTCCTTGTCCTTGGTGAGTATGGTCTCGCAGCCAAGACGCTGAAGAGCAGCCTCCACCGACTTGATATTGCCGGCCTTATAATCTATGATAGCTATTTTCACTTTTTTAATATTTTTTGCAAAGATAAGAAACTCAATCAAAAATTAAAAATTTTAAATTAAAAATAAGGGTTGCGACAAAAAAACAAAAAAATATTAGGGTTGATGGATATTTTGGTGTTATAGGTATATAAACAACAATTTTTTCAAAAAATTATCTTAATATGAAACTTACACAATTACTGATTCCGGCGCTGGCAGGCGTAATGCTGCTGAACTGCGCCACATCGTGCAACGAGTCGGAACAGCCAGAACTCGATGACCCAACCAAGCCCAACACCCCTTCGACCCCTAATGTACCGAACTACTCTCCGGTAAACGAGGAGAAGATTTCGAAAGCTCTGGTATGCGGCAAGGTGTTGCCCAAAAACAACTCCAACTATCAGCAGGCCAAAGAATACCGCGCCAAGGCAAAGGGTTTCTACTGGAAACTGGCCGACGCCGTGGGATGCAACTCCACCGACAATATCGCCGTATCGCCCATATCGGCTTTCATGGTATTGGGCATGGCAGCTGAAAGCGCAAACGGTGACACACAGAAGGAAATTCTCGAGGCACTGGGACTTACATACGAGGAGCTCGAGACACTGGCTCCCATCCTGAACAACGACATGAACCGAATACTCTCCGAGTCGGTGGACGAATTTGGTGGCAAACTCGAGAACAGCGAGAATATGCCCAAAAACATCGTGAAATCGGTGAACTCCATCTGGGCATGCGACCGCATCCATTACAACGACCAGGGACTCGCCAAAATCTCAACCGACTTCTACAGCGATATTTTCAGAACCGACTTCAAGAGCGGCGAGGGCAACAAGCTGATGAACTCGTACATTAAAAACGAGACCCGAGGATTCCTCGACATCAACCTCGATGTTCCACCCAGCACCGTAATGGCTCTGATGAACGTACTCTACATCAAGGAGATATGGAACCAATCAGGCAACGACCTCATCGAGACCAAGGATGAATACGAATTCTCCAACACCGACAAGACCATCAGAAAAGGCAAGCTGCTGAACGGGTATTACCATAGTGGAAGGGCATTAGTTGCCGAAAAATTCAGAAAATTCTACACCGTAACCAACAGCGGATACAAGCTCACATTCCTGGTGCCGAACGACGGATACTCCGCCAGCGATATCTACAATGTAGAATGTCTGGGTCTTAACACTCCATACACCTACTCTGAGGACAATAAGATTTTCCACACCAGATGTTTCTTCCCGGAGTTCAAGACCGAATTCTTTGAGAGCATCAAGGGCAGCGTCCAGAAACTCGGCATCAAGCAGTTCTTCACCGACGGCGGATGCGACTTCAGCAGCCTCGTGGCCTCCATAGACAATGCGCCGGGAGTATACTGCTCCGATGTGAAACAGGCAGCCAAGTTCGAGGTTCAGAAATCCGGCATAGAGGGCGCAGCCGTTACCGTAGCTACTATGGAAGCCGCCACCAGCCCCGGCCCCGACGCTAAGGTATACGAGGACGTATATGAGGACTTCATAGTGGACCGCGCTTTCGCTTACACATTCGAGGATCCATACGGCAATGTGATTTTCACCGGAGTGGTGAATAAGATAGAGGAAAGAGGAAAGAGGAAAGTGGAAAGTGGAAAGTGTAAAGTGTAAAGTGTAAAGTGTAAAGAGTAAAGAGTAGAGACGCACGGACGTGCGTGTCATAAGATTAGAGAGCGTTTCCGTTAAAAATATACGGGAACGCTCTTTTTTTGTGATTTTTCTTGGATAATAAAAGCAAATGCACTACTTTTGTTAACATAAAATTAAAATTAATATTTTTATCCAATTCTACTAAAAAACACATTATGGCTACATTAAAAGAAAAGATCGGCTATGCCCTCGGCGATGCCGCATCCGGCGGTATCACATGGAAAATCATGTCGATAGCATTTCCGCTGTTTTTCACCAATGTATACGGACTGTCGCTGGCCGACACAGCAGCTCTTATGCTGATAGCCCGTATGTTTGACGTATTCACCGATCCTATAATGGGCAGCCTTGCCGACAGAACGGTCTCCAAGTGGGGCACCTACCGTCCATGGCTGATATTGGGCGCCGTGCCATTTGGTCTGATATTCGCCCTTCTGCTCTACACTCCAGACTTTGGCCCTGTGGGCAAGAGAGTATACGCCTACACCCTCTATCTGCTCATGATGGCCATCTACACCGCCGTAAACGTGCCATACGGATCTCTGCTCGGCGTAATGACTGATGACGACAACGAGAAAAACCAGTTCTCATCATACCGAATGGTGGGCGCCTACGCCATGGGATTCATCACACTATTCTCGTTCCCATACATCCAAAAATGGATAGGCGGCACCGACCAGCACCAGTATGCAATGATAGGCGTGATATTCGGCATCATAGCGGCCCTCGGCACATTGGCCTGCGGACTCATGACCAAGGAGAGGCTCCAGCCCAAGCGCGCCGAGAAATTCGAGTTCAAGCAGTTTGCCGACCTCGTGAAAAACAAGCCATGGGTTTACCTTACCAGCATCGGTATCTGCACCAACTTCTTCAACGGATTCCGCTACGCCGCAGCCGGCTACATCTTCGAGTACTGCATCAAGGGCGAGGTAACACTCAGCGGATTCATCATCAACTACACGGTATTCATGGCCATCGGCGAGATAGTATGTATGGTATTCGGCGGAGTATCGCCGGCATTCACCAAGAAGATAGGCAGCAAGCGAATGGCCTTTGTATGGTCGGCCGCCATCTGCCTCGTTACATCAATATTCTTCTTCCTGATTCCGATGGACAAGGACTACATGTGGCTCATGATTCTCGTGGTAATCCTCACATCCATCGGCGTGGGTCTCTACTCGCCACTGCTCTGGAGTATGTACGCTGATGTGGCTGACTATGCCACCGAGAAAAACGGCACATCGTCTACAGGCCTTATCTTCTCATCAGGCACAATGGCCCAGAAGCTTGGCGGCGCGGTATCGGGCGCTCTCGTGGCCGCTCTCCTCGGTGTGGCCGGAGCCACAATGATAACCGATGAGATGGGCAACGAGTCAATAGACCCTGCATCCATCACCGACTCGGTAAAGACCATGATCTGGATGCTGTTCTCCATATTCCCTGCTGTAATAGCAGTAATAATGGGATGGCTTGCCTACAAGTTCCCAATCAAGAAATAACGCAAAGCACAATTCTTATTACAATAAATCCCTGGCCGGTCCAATGGCGGAAAGGTCAGGGATTTAGTTTATATCCATTACTTGTTTGTATTTTTTTATGCCATTAGCTGAAACACACTTATGTCGACACTAAAAGAGAAAATCGGCTACGGACTGGGCGACATGTCTTCGAGTATGTTCTGGAAACTCACGTCAATATACCTGCCCATACTGTATGGAGAGATATTCAAGCTCGATATGGTATCCATAGGCACACTGATGCTGATAACCAGAATATGGGATGCCATATCCGACCCCATAATGGGAGTGATAGCCGACCGCACCAACACGCGCTGGGGCAAATACCGCCCGTACCTGATATGGGGCGCCCTGCCGTTCGCATTGTTTGGAGTGCTGATGTTCACCAATCCAGGACTGGCATACCGCACTCCCTGGGCCTACGCCACATACATACTCATGATGACCGCCTACACTGTAATCAACGTGCCATACAGCGCCATGATGGGCGTGGTATCCAAGTCGTCGTCAGAGAAAACCGACTTTGCCTCGTTCAGAATGGCATTCGCATACATAGGCAGTTTTGCGGTGCTATACGCCTGGGGGCCGCTCTGCAACAATCTGGGAGGTTTTGACGGGCCGGGGGCCGAAAACGGCTGGCGAAACGCCATGACAGTGGTGGCCGCGGTATGCGTGATGCTGTTTGTGTGCTGTTTTCTGCTCACCAAGGAAAACATCCAGCCGGCGCGCCCCAAGTCGGTGGCTGAGGACTTCCGCCACCTGAAAAACAACATGCCGTGGTGGATACTATCGGGCATGTCGTTCTGCACCAACCTCTTCAACACATTCCGCGGAGTTACGGTGATGTTCTATTTCCGCTATTACCTCGGCGAGGACAGCCTGTCGCTGGCCAACGGATTTATCCTGAGCGGGGAGGTAGCTAATGTGCTTGGCATAGTGTTTCTCACAGTACCGCTGACAAGGATATTCGGCAAGAAAAGCATGTTTGTATTCTGCGGACTTGCCATGGCTGTGCTGTCCATCATGTTTTTCTACATGCCGGCCACACAGAATGGAATAATAGGCATGTTTGCCATCCACATACTCATAGGCGTGCTTACGGGCATAATATCGCCCATGGTATGGAGCATGTATGCCGATGTGGCCGACTACTCGTTTTCGAAAACCGGCACGGGCGCCATAGGCCTGATATTCTCCACCGGATCGATGTCGCAGAAGCTTGGCGGTGCCATTGCCAGCACCCTCGTAATGTGGCTGTTGGCCGGATTTGGCCTTAATGTGGGGATGCAGGAGCAGACCAGCTCTGCCATCTGGGGACTAAAGCTCTGCATGAGCTTCTATCCGGCCGGCATAGCGATAATAATGGCCCTCGCTGCATGGATATATCCGCTCACTACCCAAACCATGAAGGAAATCCACAAGCACATAGCCACAATATATCAAGATTCCGACACATCGCATCTGGAAAAATAACCGAGAAAACGGCATTACTACGAAGCGCCTATCCCACATTATTAATCAAAAAAAAACGGACAGAATTCTGAGAATTCTGCCCGTTTTTAATATCAGTAGTTTGTAAAATTAATTACTCGTTATAAGCCTCCTTTGGGGATACCTGGATGTGGTCGTAGCGACGCATACCGGTACCGGCAGGAATCAAGTGGCCTACGATAACGTTCTCCTTCAAGCCCTCAAGGTAATCTACCTTGCCTGAGATAGCAGCCTCGTTGAGTACACGTGTGGTCTCCTGGAATGAGGCAGCTGACATGAATGATGTGGTATGGAGCGAAGCTCGTGTAATACCCTGAAGAATCTGGCTTGATGTAGCTGGCATTGCATCGCGTGCTACTGCAAGCTTGAGGTCCTTGCGCTTGAGAATAGAATTCTCGTCGCGGAACTTGCGGAGTGTAACGATCTGACCTGCGTGGAGATTCTCTGAATCACCCGGATCTGTGATAAGCTTCTTGCCGAAGAGACGGTCGTTCTCCTCCATGAATTCCCACTTATCAACAATCTCGCTCTCAAGGAAGTTGGTATCACCAGGATCCTCAATCTTTACCTTGCGCATCATCTGACGTACGATAACCAAGTCGGATCGTAGCC
>JAZUEG010000207.1:0-8671 GCA_045640025.1 Bacteroidales bacterium | reverse complement strand
ACTTGTCTTGCCATATTATCTTTCTATTTTTCAGAAAGATAATAATTTTTTTTGATATAAAAAAGGCTGTCGCAAAAAAAACTTTTTGGACAGCCCCTTCATAGTTTTATTGTTGTATTATTCAAATCCATATATTTTGTTATGATTCCATATACCATATCAGATTGTTCAAAAAAATTCATTGATGAATTGTTGTCTAAGACCAGGGGCCAGAGACTTGACGAAATGAAGAGTTTTGTAGGAGAAGAAGATTTTCAGAAAGTAATAGACAGTGGTGTTATTGACAGTGTGAATGCTCGGATTGATAATGCTGCTAATAAACTTGGAGAGAATAAAGAGATTTTTCTTAAAAGTGTTGAGCATTTCGATCCTGGTGTAGTCATGTTTGTATTGTATGCATTTTTGGAAAATCGTAATGATGAATTGTTTGAGGTTGTTTATAAGTTGGTTAGTAAAGTCAATTCTAAAATATTTGGGGAGGACTCTTTGTTTACGGATTCTCTTTTTGAGGCCTTATTGGCAAGAGATAGAAAATGTTTCTGTCTATTGGGAGTAATGGGTAAAGATTTTTCTATCCAAAACTTTGATGAAGTTGTTTTTTCGTTGGATTTTAGTAGTGTTATTGATAGTCTTTTGAATGATAAAGTTGATATTATCAATTATGTTGCTGAGGTTTTGGTGCGTTCACATCCTGAAGCCCCATTGTTGAAATATGATTATTATTCTACCAAGATAGAAAGAGATAATTCTATTTATGTTGCAGGAGATTTGTTTTTTGCAATGTATTTGCAAGCAAATGGGTATAATGTGTCTTGGGGAGAAGATCTATGTCATTGTTCTGGCAAATATGATACAATTTTCTTTTTGTCTAACGATTATGATTATGATTTTTTGAATGAGATTAATCTAACGGATTATTTATTGACAGATGGAATGCTTGTATTTCCTGTTATGAGAACTATTCTGGAAAGAGATAATCTTATTATCAAAAATCGATTATTGAATGAAGTGTATGATTGCTCTTTTGCAAATCAATATTATTCATATTGGGTTGTTTCCTATGATAACTCATCTATTACTTTTGTTGATGGAGATGGTAAATTGTATAGTGAAAGTGCTAGTTGTGAAGTTAAGTATGAAAAATTGTCATATTGGACTGATGTAGAGGACTCTGATTCAATATATTGTAATTTGAATTCGAAGAAGTATATCTATGATTCGAAGAAGAAACCAGAGAATGGGGTTTATCGTTTGGAGGAGTTTGCTGATATTTGTGGATGCATAGATCGTACACCATATTATTTGCAAAAAAAAGGAAACTCATTAAACAAAATCATTGTGTCAGGTTTTTCAGATTGTATCACTAACCGCAAACTTGATATAGAGCGAAATACTGCCAAACGACGTTATAAGTGTGAGAAGGTTGTTCCTAACAGTATTCTGATTAGTTACCTTGATAATGTAAAGTTTTTGCGTATAGGTGATATTGTTACGGATATTTATAGGACAACTGACAAGGCAAATATTGTATTTAAACAAGAAAAGCCTGTAGATATTGATGATAATTACTTCTTGTGTTGCCTTAGTTCTGATTTTGTAAAGGAGCAATTGTTGGCAAATGTTATATATTGGTATGGTAATATTTTGTGTAATGTTGTTGACTTTGAAAAAATTCTAATCCAAGTCGATGCTAATCGAATCACTTCTACGTTGAACGAACGATACCAAAAGGAGGCAAATGAAATCGAGAAAGAAAAATCTGCCAACTTGGAGGAGTACAAGAAAAACATTCGTTCAAGGAAGCATAGGTTAGGAAATGATATAGGCGCTCTCAATCAATGGTGGGACACATTAAATTGTGATTGTCCTGATTTACGTGATGAATACAAGGATATATTTGATGGTATCACAAAATCATTAAATAAGGTAACATCACAGATTTCCAATTTGTGTAGTAATGAAGGAATGGAGAAGGAAAAAATTGTCTTATCTGAGTTTATCAATGATTATATCAAAGACAATCCTGAGCCTTTTTTCAACTATAAATTTAATAGTAAACAAGATAAACTGTCTTGGGGCAACAGAATGGAGAAGCGTCGCTTTTTTGGCAATGTAATTGACTTCCCAAAGGAAGCATTGCGTATGATATTTGATAATATCAGAAGTAATGCTAGAGATCATGGTTTTAAGGGAAGGGAAGGGATGAAAAACATAATTAAGTTTGAATACTTGCCAAGTGATGATTCTAATATTATTTGTCTGGCAATTTCGAATAATGGAAATCCTTTGATAAAAGGAATGACTTTCGAAAAAATAAAGAGATTTGGCGAAACGTCAGATCCCAATAATCATTCAGGTCTTGGAGGAAACGAGATTCAAGAATTGATGGAAGAGTTTGGTGGCAAGAAATTTGTAATAGAGTCATCAGAAGTGCAAACAGGATTCCCTGTAACTTATAAACTATATTTTAATAGATATTATTAAATAGTTATGGCTAAGTATAAGGTTTTATGGATTGAAGACGAAACAGACGTTGTAGCGCCTTCTCGTAGATATGCAGAGAAGAAATATGATATTAATTTCTGTCACTGTACTAATTGGGTAGAAGGCAAGATGAAGTTGGAACAAGAGTTTGATTCTTTTTCAGCAATTATTCTTGACCTTCATTGCCGTGTAGGAGCTAATGACGCTGCAGACGATCGTTTCTTCTCCGATGTGATTCGTGAAATGAATAATATTTTTGATAATCATAATTATATAATACCTTGGTTTATTTATACAGCAGGGGCTATTGACGAGAGAGAAAAGAAACAAATATATGACCGAGTTGGTAGGTATTTTGATAAAGAATGGGGAAAGGATACTTATTACAAAGATAGACACGAGTTTGATAATTTGCTTATCCGTATTCAAAAATTGGCAAAAGATCAAATCAACAACATAATTCGTAGTAGGTTTGAGAATTTATTCAAATATCTGGACAATTCACAATTGTTTGCTCGTGAGGTTAGTGTAATAATGCTCAAGGGGTTGAAGACTATATTTGATTCTAGCTCAAAAGAAACTGTAAATTTGAATGATTTAAGGTCCAAAGTATTAGAGAAAGCAATTATTGAGACAGCAAATAAATATGGATTGTTGCCACAAGAATTCTATTCTCCTGACGAAGGAAGCAAGTTGGCTAATTGTTTAAACTTTTTAACGAAAAAGAATTTGCATCACAATATTTTTTCTGATACTGTAGGAAGTTCTTTGGATAGTTGCAGAATATTAGCTAACTCTGGTTCTCATAATAATTCCTCTCAATACACAACCAATGGAGTTGTGTTTTTGTTGTGTGATGTTTTAGTTGAATTTGGTAAATATTGCCTTGATAATCCTAATGTAGAGAAGAATAGAGAGAATACAGCGGAGCGAAAAGCGCAATTTGATAAGTTGAATAAAAAGCAGAATAAGTAAGGCCGAGTTCGAATATACTCGCGGCTTCCTGAAGTTTCGCTATAAAACAGATGAAATATTTCAGCCGTCTAGATTTTTATAATCTGGGCGGCTGAAATTTTTTATTTGAAATTTTGAAATTTACCCCTATCTTTGAGGTGTTTAAATAATGCATTATGAATACACCTGAAATAACCATAGAACAGATTATGGAAATGATTTCTGCCTTGGACAGGGAAAAGCAGCTGGCGATTTTTCATCAGTTGGCCGATAGCCTTAATACCAAGGTAAGAAAGGATGCGCCCAAATTTGTAAGTGCCTTTAGAACCAAGCCTGGATATTATAAACCACCAGTTGTAGAACACCAAGTAAGCGATTTGTCGTTTAGGAACCCATCCGAGGAAAAGATAATTCTGAAATAAACAAAAAACTCCTCCGTTCAGATTTCCCTGAGCGGAGGAGTTTTGGGTTTTATTTGATGCTCTCAACCATTTCTATCGAAACTTTAAAGATCTTTGCGATTTCGCTCGACGGCAGATTCTGCATTTTGAATGCTTTTATTGCAGATGCAATGGCCTCGTTGGCGGCGGCGAGTTCTTCGTCCTTCTTTGCAATTGCCTCGTCCTTTTTCGCGATGGCTTCGTCCTTCTTTGCGATAGCCTCGTCCTTCTTTGCGATGGCTTCGTCTTTCTTAGCGATAGCCTCTTTTGCGTCATAGAGTTGCGATTCCAGCCATTCCTGTTGACTCTGAAGTTGTTTCAGTTCGTTGATGCCGTCTTGCTCGTGCTGCATTTTGCGGCGGAGTTTCTTGTCCTTGGCGGCCATTTCGAGGCGTTTCAGTATTTCGTCGTAGCCTTCGGGATGGTCTTCCATCGGCTCGATGTTCAGAATCTGATCGGTATCTGATGATACGTTGGATTGGTCGAAGAGGGAGAGAAGTTTCTCGACGTATGTGCGGGGCTTCTTTTTCAGCGATGGCACTTGCACTACAATTATCTTGTGCATCATGCTGGTGAGAAACTCACAGTTGCCGATTTTTTCGATGATGTTGCCTTCTACGTCGCGGTATGCGCCCTCTCCGTAAATTACAGGGTGTTGGTCATCTATGGTGGAATGTCCGAGTATGTAGATTGCGGTTATCGGCAGTGCCTTCTCTACAATCTTGGTCTTTATCTTGCCTGTCTTTCGGTCTTTGTATTCCTTGGTGACCTTCTTGTTGGCCCTGTTGGCATATTGCTCGCTCAGGTATTTTCTGAAACGGACATACTCAGTCGCCAGAAATACCTTCTGGACCTCTATTGTTATGGTCTCGAATTTGTCAGGGGCAATTTCCACCTCGGCAGAAAAATCAAGACGCAGGAGTTTCAGCCCATCATTCGACCAGTCGGTTATCTCGTTGGCTGTCTGCGTGATGGTCTTTATCTTCTTGTTGATGAGGGCTCCTATAAGTAACTGCGCCACTCTGTTGTCCTCCATCAGGTATTTGAAGGCCGTGTCATAGAGTGGGTTTGCTATGCTTGTTATTGCCATGGCGTTTCTGAGTTTTTGTTCGATGCAAAGATAGTAAAAAGTTTTGGAAAATACTAAGTATTTTTTTTATGGCGGAATTTCAGCCATTCTTCTTCCTGTCATTAATGATGTCCTCAAGATTCTGCTTCGCCATTCTACCATTGGGCGACAGGCGGTCATAAACGAACGGCCTCTCTCTGTTATGGAATATTCTACGCGGGGAGGAACCTCAGGAAACACTCTGCGGATTACAAAGCCGTCTTGTTCCAGATTTTTTAGAGTAGAAGTCAGCACCTTCTGCGAGATATCGGGAAGACTGTTCCTGATGACAGAAAATCTCATTGGATCAGAGTTTTGCAAAAGTGTGTGCATGGCCAGCAGCGACCATTTGTCGCCTATTCTGGCTATGATATTCCTTATTGGACAATCGGGAAACAGCGCATCCCGTATTTCAGAATTTTCCATCATAATGTTGCAAATATACAAAAGAAAAACGAGAACGCCAACCTACAAAACAACTCCGTCATTCATCGTGTAGCCTTCCTGGGAATTTTCCTTGGCTTGGATGCAGATGTGTACCAAAGGCACAGAACCGGTGTTGGTTATGGAACGGCTTACCGAAGGCGATACTCTTATCACGCTTCCGCTTTTAACATTTACCTCTTTGCCGTCGAGCACAAACTTGCCCTCGCCGCTGGTCACGATGTAGAGTTCCTCGTTCTGCTTGTGCTTGTGGAAGAATGGTGACGACTCGCCGGCTGCGATGCTTCCAAATGAAACCTCCATTGATGTGGTTCCGAGTATTTCCTTCACGAAAGCCTTGCCCTCAAAATCTGCGATGTTTCCTACTGTTGCAACTGCAAAACCGTTGCCGTTCTGTTCAAGTGTCAAATTGCTCATAATTAATATGTTTTTTGTTGTGATTACGATGCAAAAATACTCATCATAAAAATAATATGCAAGAAGGCACTTGAAAGTCAGTTGGTTACCTCCTGGTTACTAATATTGGAAACTAACGTGTTGGCCTTTTTGATTTAATATATTTTAACAATTCCCTGATGCCGCCGTAGTGGAGCGCGAGAAGCAGAAACAGGCCGACGCCATATGAGATAGATAACACAAACTCCTCCGTTCAGAATCATCTGGACAGAGGAGTTTTGTTTTTTATTTATAAAATCTTTGTCTTCAATAAAATAAACCGCTATCTTTGCGTTATTATTAGAAAAACAATATTACAATCATGCAAAAAATAATATTCCCGGTATTGCTGGCCGTAGTGATGCTGGCATCGTGCGGCAAGGGCGTCAGAAAGGATTTCAACGTGGATGTTTCCAACATAAAGGCCGATGTGGAGTTGGTGCGTTTCGACCTCGATTTCGATACCATCCAGCCTCAGAATGTATATTCGGCGTTGCCCGCGCTCAACGAGAAGTACGGCGATTTCCTGGATTTCTATATCCGCGGAATCATCAATCTGCCGGCCATGGAAGATGCTGATTTCCAGATGCAGTACACACTTTTTGCCAATTACTGCAAGACACATTACAATTATCGGGAGGTGGAGAAGGTTTTTCCAGCTGATGAGCCCATCGAGCCGCTTTTCGATGAGGCCTTTAGGCATTTCAAATATTATTTTCCTGAAGCCGAACTCCCTAAAATCTACACCATAATATCCGGCTATCAGGAATCGATGTTCCCGACCGACGGCATTGTGGCGGTGGCGCTCGACAAGTATCACGGCAATTCAGGCGTGTATGCCGACCATGGTTTCGAGAACTACAGGCGTCACAAGATGGTGAAAGCCATGATTCCGGTGGATTTTTTCAGGACATACGCACTCGTAAATTATCCCCACAGCGACGATAATGCCGACAATCTGCTCAATGAGATGGTGTATCAGGGCCGTATCCAGTATTTCCTGAAATCTATGATGCCATCAGCTCCCGACTCCCTGCTCTGGGGCTACACCGACATCAACTACCGCTGGGCCGAGGCCTACGAGGAAAATGTGTGGAACTATTTGATAGACAGGAAACTGCTCTTTATTACTGATACCAAGCTGATAAACAATTTCACCGGCGAGGGTCCGTTCACCAAGGCATTCGGCAACGAGAGCGCGCCCGGCGTGGCATCGTATTGCGGGTTCGGCATAGTATGCTCATACATGGCCAACCATCCCGAGGTTACTCTCTCTCAGCTGATGGAAATCACTGATTTGCAGTCCATTTACAATACAGCCAGATACAATCCTTAGTTATGAGACTCCTTGCATGGATATTGCCGGCGCTGATGGTTTTATTCAGTATTATGTCGTTTTCGGCAGCTAATAGCAATAATATTGTACCCCTTTTCGATGGTTTTATTGTGGTATCTTACAATGTTGAAAATCTCTTCGATACCATCAACAATCCCGACACTAACGACGACGAGTTTACTCCCGATGGCGACAGGCATTGGAATTCGTGGCGCTACTGGAACAAGCTGAACAACATTTGGAAGGTATTAGCTGCTACAAACCTCTGTAATTTTCCGGATGTGATAGGTCTCTGCGAGGTGGAAAACCGTGCCGTGGTGGAGGATCTTCTCCACAAGACTCCTCTTTGGAAGGGCGAATATTCCATCATGCACAAGGAAAGTCCCGACAGGCGAGGAATAGACCTTGCCTTGCTGTATAATGCCAAGACATTCAAGCTGTTGGATTCGGCGTTCATACCGGTTACAATGCCCAAGGAACCGGATTTTGCCACTCGTGATATTATGTATGTGAAGGGATTGGTGACCGCCACCCGCGATACATTGCATATTTTTCTCAATCACTGGCCTTCGCGGTATGGCGGATTTGCCTGGACCGAGCCTTACAGACATCAGGCTGCCAGGATATTGCGGCGTGCGGTGGATTCGGTTTTTTCAGCTAATGGCGAGGCTAATATAATCTGCATGGGTGATTTCAACGATACTCCTAATGATGTGTCGGTGAATGAGATGCTATTAGCTGAAAAAAAATTCAATGATCCGCAACCCGGAAAACTTTACAATCTCTCTTATTATCTATTTTACAAGAAGCATCTGTGGTCGTATTGGTATCAGGGGCGCGGAAGTCTTATTGACCAGGTGATTGTCTCGGGTTCGCTGCTTGGCAAAAAGGGTTTTCACCTGAGTCCGGATAATGTTTTTCCGCTCGACGAGCCCAATTTTATGGATAAGCAGGGCCGTCCGCTGCGTACATATCAGGGACCGATATACAAGGGCGGTTTTTCCGACCACCTGCCTATGATTATAAATATCGATTTGGAATAGTATGGCCTAATCGAAATCCATATCGAGGATTTCCTTGGCCTCCTCGCTCATCATACTCTGGTCCCAGATGGGATCGAAAACCACGTTCACCTTGCAGGATTTCACGTCCTTGATGCCCTCTATCTTGGTCTGAACGTCCACGAGGATCTCGTCGGCGATGGGGCAGTTGGGCGCCGTGAAGGTCATATCTATCTCCACATTGTTGTCGTCGTCCACGTCGATGCGGTAGATGAGGCCGAGGTCGTATACATTTACTGGTATCTCAGGGTCGTAAACGGTTCTAAGAACGTCGATTACCTGAGTCTCTATTCCCAAGAGAGGGATATTCTTTGTTGCTTCTTCCATTTCAATTATTTGTTGAGCGCACGGAATGCGAGCGCGTAGTATCTTATCTGTTTTATCATAGCCACGAGACCGTTGGCGCGGG
>JAZUEG010000206.1:0-7469 GCA_045640025.1 Bacteroidales bacterium | reverse complement strand
AAAAACATAAAAAATATAAAAAACATTACTGCGTTTTAATAATTTTTGTACCTTTACGTTCACAAATTATAATAAACTAACAATATTCACACACAAGCTAAAAATCATGAGAAAAGTATCAGTTGGAATCGACATAGGCGGCACCAACACCGTAATGGGCGTAGTAACAGAGGACGCCAAGATCCTCGCCGAGGCATCTATCTCCACTCAGAAGTACGTGGAGCTCAGCGACTACATCACCACATTATCCACCAACATCAAGAAACTCCTGGCTGAGTGCGGCGACGTGCAGCTTGCGGGCATAGGAATAGGCGTGCCAAACGGCAACTTCTACAACGGCACCATAGAGATGGCCCCCAACCTCCCTTGGAAGGGCAAGGTATACCTGGCCGACGAGCTGAAGCGCCATTTCGACTGCAAGATCGTGGTAACCAACGACGCCAAGGCCGCCACTATAGGCGAGATGGTGTACGGCGGAGCCAAGGGCATGAAGAACTTCGTGATGATAACACTCGGCACCGGCCTGGGATCGGGCGTGGTGGTAAACGGCAGCCTGGTATACGGCGCCGACGGTTTTGCCGGAGAGTTCGGCCACTCGGTAGCCATTGCGGGCGGCAGGGAGTGCGGATGCGGCCGTCAGGGATGCCTGGAGACCTACGCATCGGCCACAGGAATCAAGCGTACGGCTTTTGAGCTGATGGCGAAATACAATGCGCCATCCAAGATGAGGGACATTCCATTCAGCCAGCTCACCAGCAAGGACATCTACACATTGGCAATGGAAGGCGACCAGCTGGCCCTCAAGTGTTTCGACTTTACGGCCGATGTGCTTGGACGCAAGCTTGCCGACCTCTGCACGGTGATAAGCCCCGAGGCCGTTTTCATATTCGGAGGACTGGCCAACGCCAAGGAGCTCATAGTGGACGCCACCAAGAAATACATGGAACAGTACATGCTCCCAGTATTCAAGAACAAGGTGAAAGTATTGCCATCAGCTCTACTGGGCACCAACATAGCAGTACTCGGCGCCGCCGCGCTTGTAGCTGAATAGTATTAAGAGGAGAGAGGAGAGATTAGAGAGGAGAGAGGAGAGATTTCACTCTAATCTCCAATCTCTTATCTCTAATCTATTATCTCTAATCCCTAATCCCTAATCTCTAATCTCTAATCCCTAATCTACCTATGAGCAATTCTATAACAGCAACTACCACCGATACCGACAGCGAGGTGGTAATCACCGTGAAGAGGAAAAAATTTCCCTGGTGGATACTGCTCCTTCTGCTGCCACTCATTCTCCTGATTCCTGTAAAGAGGGACATCAGGATGCAGTTCATCGACCAGGCCAGCATACCGGTATCACTGGCCCCGGCATCAGCTGTATATCCGGCCGTATCAACTTTTGGAGCCAAGACTCCCACCACAGTATCCGACACCACATCCACAGAGGGCAAGATGGAGATACTGGGAGTATCGGAGCCGCTGTGGTACCGCCTGTTTGGAGGCGCGGGCGACACACTGTTCGCAACCTGCGGCAATGGATGCTACGCCCTCATCAATGCAGGATTCAAGTACAACGAGTTTGAATCCGATGAATACAAGCAGCTCCAGCTCGGCGCTGTTACAAGAGAGGAAATCCTAAAAGTGGCAGATGCCGACGACAACCAGCCTCTGCCAGACGCCAACATACAGATAATAAGGACAACTAACGGCAACAACCAGGAGAGCGCCACCACATCGGGCGTATCGGGCGAGTTCCAGATCACCGACATGCCAGCCTGCGGATCGGTAAGGATAATAGCATCGCGAGAGGGCTATCACAACGACACCCTGGAGGCATCGCTGTTCGATATCAGCAATATGAGCGAATACGAGAAAACCCTCCACCTGAGACCAATGAAGGGCACCGTAAAGGTGATAGTGAAAAACCTGGAAACCAAGACATTGCTGGCCGACGCCACTGTGCGCCTGGAGGTAGACGGATCGGCCCAGACCCTGAAGACCAACACCAACGGAGTGGGAGTAGGCACATTCGACTCGCTGAGAGTGACCAGCAGCCTGAAATTCACCGCATCGAAGGCCGGATACGCCGACACCACAATGGAAGGCTACACCGTGGCCCAGTTCATGAACCTGAGCGAGGACGAGCGCACAATGTACCTGAGACCGCTCACCAAGTCGCTCGTATTCATCAACACCGACGGCAACAATGTGCTGGAGGGCGTAAAGAACGACATTTACAAAAACGGCCAGCTGATAGCAACCGAATACAGCAACAGCAAGGGCGAATTTATAGTAAACGGAATAATGAGCACCGACAAGCTCTCGATAGTGGCCAGCAAGCCGGGCTACGGCACCAACAGCAGCAAGGTGAAAAACAAGACCCTCGACGAGCTCAGCACACAGGCATCGCGCACAATTCCGCTCACCAAAAACACGCCTCCTCCCCCACCACCGCCATCCAACAACCAGCAGGACGACCTGAAGGGCGAGAGCGGCGACCTCCGCGTAAATCTCCAGTGGTACTGCAAGACCGACCTCGACCTCCATGTAATAGACCCATGCGGAAACGAGATCTCGTATCAGAAGCGCAGGGCCACCTGCCAGGGCGGAACCGGAACTCTCGACCTGGACGCCAACGCGCTATTCGGCACCACCAGCCGTCCGCAGGAAAACTGCTACTGGCTGAAACCCACACCCGGCACCTACACCATCAAGGTAGTATGTTTCAAGTGGAGAGAGTGGACACAGACACCTATCAGCTTCAATATATCGATAGTTGACAAAAACGGACGAATAGACAAGAAAGGCAAAATATCTGCCGGCCAGACAATTACCGTAATCAAACACACTGTAACCAATTAACAAGGAATAAATACGAATGAAAGCAAAAGTAAACTACACCTCCAAGGGTGAAAACGACGCAATAACCGTATCGATGAAACGCCAGGTGCCATGGTGGCTTCTGATTCTGCTGCCATTGATACTTCTGATCCCCATAAAGAGAGACCTGCTGAACCAGATAATGGAAGGCGAAAACGGAATCCCGATGAGCCAGACACCGGTATCATTCAGCTACAACGACGTAGGCATATTCGGCGCGCGCACACCACAGCAGGGCACCGACCAAACCGACAACGAAGGCAAATTCGCCGTAAAGGACGTGAGCGAGCCACTGTGGTATTACCTATTTGTGGACAGCGACACCCTGCACATCACCACCAACAACGACTGCCCCAAGCTCACCAACTACATGGCCCAGTACAAGGAATATTCGCGCGGCGAGTACAAGGTTATAGCAGCTGATGCCAAAATCATCGACGCCACATTCACGGTAATCGACAAGAAGACCCACGAGCCTCTGCCCGATGCAACCGTGACGGTAGAGATAATCCACAACGGAGAATCCACCACAAAGGAATTCTCATCCGACGCCAACGGCAAAGTAACAGTGCCCGGACTCTCGTCTTGCGACAAAATAAATGTAAAGGGCGAGAAGGAAAAGTATTCACCCGACTTCATAAACAATCTGCCCGTAACAGATATTCCAGGCCTGAGCAACGATGACAAAACCTTGGAGCTAATGCCATTGAAAGGTCAAAACGGAGCACTTCGTATAAACCTCCAATGGTACTGCACAGCCGACCTCGACCTTATGGTAATAGATCCATGCGGCAATGTAATCGCCCTGGACACTGTAAAAAAAGAAACATGTAACGGAGGTATAGGCCGATTGGATGTAGACGCAAATTTCCACGGCACTCCAACCGACCAACCTCAGGAAAACATTTTCTGGGACAAGGCACCTCAAGGCTCATATAAAATATATGTGGTAGGTTGGGCAAAAGACAAGGGCAAATACAACTTCCCTCTTGAATACAATGTTTCGGTAATAGATACCCAAAACAGAAAACGAATGGACAAGAGAGGAACAATATCAGAAGACATTCTGCTTCCCAAGACCAGGATTGATTTGCCTGCAGATCTGCCACCATATTTCTTATTCGAATATGTAATTCCATAAGAAAAAACTAATAAAGACAAACAACAATGAGCAACTCAATAACAGCAACCAGCGGCTACGAGGACAGCGAAGTTGTACTGGTGGTAAAGAAGAAGAAATTCCCATGGTGGATTCTTCTTCTGCTGTTGCCGCTGATACTGCTGATCCCGATACCGAGAGACCTGAAAATACAGTTTGAGAAACAGGACAACGGAACACTGAAACACGTGGCCGACAATCCCGCAACTGTAATATATCCAGAGGTTTCCACCTTCGGGCCGCACAACGACAGAACCGTAAGCCGCAACACCGACAGCGCAGGAATCATCGCCATCGACGATATATCGGAGCCTCTCTGGCATTACCTATTTGCCGGAAGCGACTCGCTCGATGCAATCTGCGAAAACGGATGCGCAGGCATTGCGGCACGTTTCAGCTACCAGGAATTCGTAAAGGAGGACATCAACACTGTAACATTGGGCAACAAGACCACATCGCTAACAATGACTGTGGTGGACCGCGACAACAACGAGCCTCTGCCCAATGCCGACGTTACGATAATCCTGGAAGACGGAACCGAGAAAACCGCAACAACCAACTCATCGGGACAATTCACCATGGACGGACTGCCGGCATGCGGCAAGGTAACTGTAAAGGCATCGAAAGCAGGATACCGCGACGACCAGATTTCCGGCGAAGTAGACAACATCAAGAACATGCCCGAGCAGGACCGCCGACTCCGTCTTGAGCCTCTGAAGGGCGACATCAGCGTAATAGTAAAGGACCTGAAGACCAAGAAGCCTCTGCCAAGCGCCACCGTAACCCTTACACTGGACGGCAGCCAGCAGACCATGAAGGCCAACACCAACAGCAACGGCGTCGCCACCTTCCAGAACCTGAGACTATCGAGCTCAATGCATCTGCTGGCCCAGAAAACCGGCTACCACGACACCACCAAGACAGGATTTACAGTGGAGCAGTTTATAGCCATGGACAGCGAGCAACGCACAATGTATCTGCGCCCGATAGAAAAACCCAAGCCTCCCGAGCCTCCCACACCGCCTCAGCGGCAGGACCCTCCACAGCAGGATCCGCCCACACCGCCTCTCCGCGGACAGAAGGGTGAGCTGAGAATAAACCTGAGCTGGAACTGCAAGGCCGACCTCGATATCTACGTAACCGACCCATGCGGCAACGAGATAGGTCCGCGAAACCTGAGACGCACCTGCGGCAACTCTGTGGGCACCCTCGACATAGACGCCAACCAGAACGCAACCAACGAGCCGGAGAAGGCACGCACCGACCCTCAGGAGAATGTATTCTGGAGCAAGGCCAATCCGGGCAAATACAAGATTACAATCCACTGCTGCGGACTCAACAGGAAAATGAACCTGTCGTCCACCACCATCCCATTCACCATAGTGATAGAGGACCGTGGCAAGCGCACAGTAAAACAGGGAAGCATCACCGGATCGTACACCAACATCCACAACGATGTAATACTAAATAATTTCTGGATATATGAGGTCAAGGAATAACAGACCACACCTTATATAATATAGACAAAGAGCGCCGGACATTGCTGCCCGACGCTCTTTTTCATTGAAAACTGTTGCAAATATCCTTGTAACTCCCATTTTATGTCCCTCTATTCATGGGAAGAAATTCGCAACTATATAAAACTAAATTGCACCTAATTGGAGATTAGATAAGGCCGCCACGGAGATAGATGTCGTCGTCGGCGTGCCACATTTCGGCCTCCCATTTCTGGATTTTGGCCGCTACCTTAGAATATACCATGTTTCCGGTCTTGGCACTCTTGAAATAGCACCACTTAGCAAATTCATCATCAACATTGCCATTGGCGTCTATCTGCTTCTTGAGACCGCTCTTTAGAAAAGCGCCAATGCCTTTGCTGTAAATAAAATGAGTGATAGCCACCTTTCTGCCGCCCTTCATATCAGGGTAAATCTTGTCGGCAAGCTTGCGGGCCTTTCTGAAATCATCGCGGAGCAGCTGATCGGCCTCCTCCATTGTGATGTGCTCAGGAAAAGTCTCACCTTCCATAATCACGTGGCCATAGCCGATAGTCAGTTTGCCTGATACGCAGTAATATGCGTTGCCATTGGCATAGCCCTCGTGGTGTTTGATAAAATCAATCGCTTTTTCGTTTTCTTGCCCGTCGCGCAAATCAAGACAATATTCTACGTCAAAATTTCCGGCAAGCTTTTTAAAGGCTTTGTCTTCATCGTATTTCACACTCATCAACTTATTGTCCGGGACTGACATAATAAGTGTTGGTACCATTACCAAAGCCATAAATAATTTTTTCATAAAAAAGTAAATTGGTTCATACTTGTCATGTGTTTCAATGACGGTGCAAAGTTGGGGAGTTTTTTTTATGTGAACAAATTTTCGGAAGCTGATAGTAAGGCATAATTTACTAAATGAAATCAACTTATATAAATCTATAATAATTGTATTACTATTAGTAAAATCAGAAAGTTTATTATAAATAACAAATGTATATCATAATATACTATACATTTTTAGATAACCTTAATCCAATTTTAAGATTTTATTAATTGCTTGCTTATTTGTAATTAATATAGATAATACAGGGTAAGAAAACACAAAAACAGAGCCCGAAAACAGGTTTTCAGGCCTTGCAATATTTGAATTTAACATAGAAAGTAGATCCCTCGTTAGGGGCCGAATTGAGCCAGATCTGTCCGCCAAGCAGGTCCACAAAGCCCTTGCTTATCGACAAACCAACTCCTGCGCCATTGTATTTGCGCTCCATGGCGTTTTCGGCCTGACGGAACGATGAGAATATTCCATCATGCAGCTCCTTGCGGATTCCAATGCCGGTATCCTCCACAAAGAATGTTATATAATCGCCCTCAAGATTGTAGCCAAACGACACTCCGCCTATATTAGTGAACTTGATGCCGTTGGATACCAGGCAGGTAATTATCTTCTTGGCCTTGTAATAATCGGTGCTGATGGTAGCCTCGTCGTCGCTCAGAGTAGTATACACATCGAGAGAGATGTGTTTCTCCTCGGCCAGCTGAAGCGTCTCCGCATACACCTCGTCGAGCATCTTGTTGATATTTACAGCTGATAGGTTTACCTTGGCCTGGGCTGTCTGCAGCTTGCTCATATCCATGATATCCTCCACGATGTGCAGAAGCTGCTTGGTAGACTTGATGATGAAATCCACAAACTTCCTCTGCTTGGGCGACAGATTGTCGCTCTTGGCCAGGAGCTCGCTGAATCCGCAGATGCCGTTCATAGGAGTGCGTATCTCATGTGATATGTTGGCCAAGAACGTAGTCTTGAGGCGCTCATTGGCCTCGGCGCGCTCCTTGGCCTCCACGAGCTCACGCTTATAGTTGCGCTCCTTGATTTCCGAAACCATGAGAGGCGATATATAGTCGGCCAGGCTCTGGATAAAATTCTTGGCCTT
>JAZUEG010000205.1:0-7793 GCA_045640025.1 Bacteroidales bacterium | reverse complement strand
AAATATTTAATTTTTTTGTTATTTTTGTGAGGATAATTATAACGTGAAATTGTGAGTATGGCATTGGAAACTTTTTATATAGTTGGTGACAATGGTGGATATGGCTGTGGCGATATCGGAGTCTCGGCTCAAGAATGGTATTCTATTCTTCAAGATAAAAAGGCAATCCCTTATATTGAGGTATTGTTGTGTTTCCTTAGGGAGCCTGAGATGAAAAGTACTTGCGTAAGGTTGTCTGATAAATACGGCAAGCCTCCTCAGTATTACAACAGCAAAATTACCGCATTCTCAAAATGGGTGCAGAAGAAACTTAGTAGATTCGTAGTTTTGAATACTGATGGTGAGGTTTCTTATTGGGGCATTGCTATGCAGAAAGGCTGGGAAGTAAAGAATAACTTCTGGTGGCAACTTAGGGAAGAATTGGCTGAGGCTTTGCGTGAATATTTGATGCGAGACCTCATTCGAGAGTTGGGCACAAGAGAGATTTTCAATGGCTATTATGAGGAATACAAATGGGCACTTATTGACAAGACCGAGGGGCTTGACGCAATAGGTATTGCCAAATCTATTCTTGGACAAAATATTTTTGAAAATCCTCACAATGGACCCGCTTTGAAATACTTGATTGAACAAAAGCCTGTTGAGTTGGTGGATTGTTGCAAGAGGTTGTTTGACGAAAACAATTCTCTCAGTCAACGACTTGCTGAATTTAAGACAGGGATGAGGTCTATTTGTCCCAGTAATATGAACAACTGCGCCAATGACGAGCGTACAGCCTCGGCTTTGCTTGCTTGCAAATATCCATATAACTATACTTTTTACAAGAAAGAGGAAGTTTATGATAATATTTGTAAGTATTTTGGGTACGAACCTCAAGGTACAGGTTTGAGATTCTGCCATTTTACTGAAATTATAAACAAATTGGCTGAAAGATATGGCGAAGAGGTTCAGACTTTGATGTTTGCAAAAATATCAGGGTTCAGAAACAAACCGCTCAATCTTGCAATACAGACTTTGTTTTGGTGTATGAAAGAATATATTATGAATCAGATGAATACGAACAAAAAGTTTACTTGGATACCATACAATGCGGAGTTAGCCCAAAAACTTATGCAATTCCGCAACAATCGCAAAGGCTTGTTGGATATAATATATAATCATCGTGACGAGTTTCTTGCTAATTATCTGCACGATCAGGATGGGGAGAATGATCTTTTTACAGATATTGACCCATTCACTACGTTTGGACTCTACAATCGTGGAATAAAACTTGCCAACCGTATCAATACCACAAAGTTATTTAAACAACTTTTGAACATTCAAGCGCCCGCTCCCGATGATTTTGATGGGGTTCCTACTCTAAATAATCAGAAATCGCATTTTTTCGGATTCAGAAAGCATAGGGGAAAAGATGATATAGAAAATCTTTGGGCATTGTTTGAGAAGGTGGTGGCCAATCAGGATTTTGAAACAGAGTACAACTGTGTAGTCAAACAGTTCATTATCAAAGTGAATATTACGATGGCATTGTTTTGGATTCGACCAAATGATTTCCTTGCCTTCGACAGCACCAACAGAACTTACCTAAAAGAACAATACAATATTGATTTGCCAAATAAGGCGCTTGACTATAAGGGATATATGAATATCCTAAATGGCATAAGACAGAAAATGACTTCTGGGGAGATTAAGGAGAAGACTTTTTATGAGTTGTCGGCCAATGCTTGTAATGGAAGCGTATCAGAAAGTGACAACGAGGAGGCCGGCTGGCTCGACTATATTACTGGAATATTAAGAAAGCGTAAGAATTTGGTTCTTTATGGTGCTCCAGGTACAGGCAAGACATATATGGTTCCCGAATTGGCTGTTCGCCTATGTGATCCAGATTTTGATGTAAATGGTTCAGACCGAGAGGAACTTATGTATCGGTACAACCAATTGAAAGTGGAGAAACGTATTTCCTTTACCATATTCCACCAATCAATGGATTACGAGGATTGGCTGGAAGGATTGCGTCCCATTGTAGGCGACAGCAATCAAGTTACTTACGAGGTTGAGGAAGGTATTTTCAAACGTCTTTGCGATGAGGCAGAGAACAACACCAAGCCATACGTTATGGTGATTGACGAAATGAACAGAGGTAATGTTTCCAAGATATTTGGAGAACTCATCACCTTATTGGAGGTTGACAAACGCAAAGGGTGTAAGAATGCCGAGAGCGTTATGCTTCCGTATTCCAAAAAATATTTTCAGATTCCAGATAATGTTTATATCATAGCCACAATGAACTCAGCCGACAGGTCGCTTGGTTCTATTGACTATGCCGTAAGAAGGCGTTTCGCATTTGTAGCCTGCAAGCCTTGGGGCTTAATGTTGGACGGATTCGATTCGGAACTCTTCGAAATGGTAAGCAGGTTGTTTATTGCCAATTATGATGAGTATGCGTCCAGCGGATTTGATCAGTTTCTGAAACTTCAGCCTTCCGAAACATTGTCGGAGGAATACAGACCAGAGGACGTATGGATTGGTCATAGTTATTTCATAATGAATGACGAGAATGGGGATGACATTACCAGTGACCGTCTTTATTATGAGATTATCCCTCTTCTTGAAGAATACGTGCGTGATGGGGTACTGAACCCAGATGCGCAAGATACAATCGATGAACTGTACAAACGTGCTGGTCAATTATGAAGGTGATACAACTTCGTGAGCAATTGCCTGAGAATACACCTCTCTCGCCAATAGAAGCACAAGCCGTTCTCCCATTTATAGAGGATGGTCGGCAAATTGTGTATTCTGTGAAGCGAGGTGCTGACGACAATGCACTTTGTTTTAAATTTGTACGCAATGAAAATGAGATATTTGCCACTGGGTCATATTTTGTAGGTATTGATTGGCTGAGGGAAAAGGATTTGGCCATTCAGGTTAGTCCCAAAATGAACGATGGTTTCGAGGTTGATTATGTGCGGATGCTTAATGATGCGCTATGCGAACCGGAAAATTATGAGCATTTGCAAGATCTTTTGACTATACGTTTTGATAAACCGTCAATACGTATAAAACAGCAACAGGATTTACTCAGCATTTTCCTAATAACCGAGTATCTGAATATGGTTCAGAGAATAGTCAGGAAAGGATTGAAGAGGGATTACTACATTGTGGAGGAAAATCTCCGCAATAAGGTGAAGGGAAGGATGCAGATATCACGCAATATCCGTCAGAATCTCGTAAATGGTAATGTAACAGACAATGTATGCAGTTATCAAATTTACGATATTGATTCTCCTGAAAATCGTATTCTGAAAATGGCTCTTAGGTTTTGTGTCAAACAATTGGAGGTTTACAGGCACGCCATTGATGTGTCGTTGTTAGAGAAAAAGATTCGGTTCGTGACTCCCTACTTCGCAAATGTGGGCGATGATGTGGCTTTGAAAACCATTAAGACATACAAGGGGAATCCTGTGTTCCGTGAATACAATCAGGCTATTACTTTTGCCCAACTTCTTCTTCGTAGATACAGTTATGATATCAGTGTTGTAGGCAAAAATGAGATAGATACTCCACCATTCTGGATAGATATGAGCAAGTTGTTCGAACTCTATGTGTTCCACCATTTGAGACAAGTCTTCAAAGGGAGAAAAGAATTGCAGTACCACGTACACGCTCATCATCAGGAACTTGATTATCTATTGAATCCAGAGCAATGGCCTGAGCCTTATGTAATAGATGCTAAGTATAAGCCGTATTATAGGGGAACTGGCGGAATCAACAAGGATGATGCAAGACAAGTGGCAGGATATGCGCGTCTGAGTGCCATATACAAAAAACTTGGACTTGATGAGGACAAGGCGCTTCCGATAAAGTGTTTGATAATTTATCCAGACCAAGATGCAGAAGATAAAATCAACTTTACCAGATCAGTAGAGCCTTCTTTCGACAAGGTGAATGATTATGTAAGATTTTACAAATTTGGAATCAAATTGCCAATAGTGAACAACGTCGGCAAAAACGTTTAATTTTTATAGTTATGGAAAAAATAACATTGAGATTTTCGTCGAATCATAGTTTGAACAATTTATATAGTTTGGTTGTTTGCTTGATATTGAATGAGAAAGAGAAGCAATACTCTATTGAGTATGTTCATCATTTCACCAGAAGGAAAGGCACTCCTGGTGAAGAGGAGGCAAAAAAACTCGTTCTTCCAAAGGAAGTTTTGGATGCCTTTACAGAGAGAGCCGTGGATAAGATTCTTTCAAAAGACGAAATACCTAATGAGACAAATATTAGGGTTCTTGACGGTTTCCACTATGATATAACAATAACCAAGGGCGATGTAGAGAAACATTATTATGCGAATGATGTAGAAATAAAGACGTATCCGCTTTTAGACTATCTGGCTACTTGGAGTAAAAGTCATCAGTAAGTTTATATAATTTCCTCACCCAAACAAATCCTCCATAGTTACCGTGGCCTGTATAAGGTTGCTGTAGATGTTTTGAGACAGGCCGTATGTGGTTACAAGGATGGGCATTATGGGTTCCTTGCATTTTGTTATGGATTGGAAGGTGGCTATGCGGTTGCGCATTTTGGCCTCGTCGTCCTGGGTGAAGGCGAATTCGTCTATTGAGAATTTCATCTCGCAGAGGTTGAAGATGCCGTCGGCTCGGCGTATCATAAGGTCTATCTGTGCGCCTTTGTTGGTTTCTGATGCCTCGGCCCTCCAGGAAAATTCCTCGGTGTGGACCGATGGTATTCCCAACGCGCGTTTTATCTGGTCGATATGGTACCAGCACAATGATTCGAAGGCTGTTCCGTACCAGGAAGTCATAGTTTTCTGTCCGAAACGGTCTTTCCAGTCCTTGGAGTCGGGATTTTTTTTGTTGCTGGCAACGGCGAAATGATACAGCGTGAAGAAGTCCACTATTCTGTAGCGTTCCTCTTTTGATGGCTTGCCGTAATAGGTGTATTGACTTATGAAGTCGCTCTCTGCCAATGCCTTGAGTGTTTGTGTAAGACCTCCTCCGTATGGAATTTTGGTGGTCTCAGAAATCTCTTTTCTTGTATAACCAGTCTTTCGCTTCGATAGGAGTTTTATGATTTTCAGGCAATCCTCGTGGTTGTTGAAAAGCGATACAAATAGTTGCTCGATCTCGTCTCTTAGTTTTCCGTTTCGGCTGGCGAAAAGCGAGTCTGTAATCTGTTCCAGACTTTTGCCTTTTTCCACGTAGGTCATATAATATGGAATTCCGCCAATCATCATATACAGTTGCGTTTGGGCGTATCTGTTTAGTAGAATTCCGCGCGACTGATAAAACTCTTCTGCCTCGCCGAGTGTGAATGGGTAAAGTTTTATTTCCCTTGTTGCCCTGTTGTACAATCCGCCCTTGTTGTGGAGTAGTTTGTCTGATATCCAGGCTGTGGCCGATCCGCAGATGATAAGCATAAGTTGTTGTATTCCAGCACCCCAACCGTTCCAGAAATGTTCCAGTGCGGATACAAACAGCGACCTTGGAGTATCGAGCCAGGGAAGTTCGTCGATGAAAACCACCTGCCTCTTGTCAGGGGCTTTCGCTATTTTTGTTTTCAGCAATTCCTTCAACTTGTCGAACGCTGAAAACCAGTCCTTTAACATTCCGCATTGTTCTCCATAAATGCGCAGTGATGAGGCAAAATTGTTCAATTGTGTGCTCATCATATTGTTTTCGTCGATATCCTGAGGCGACAGTCCAGTATGGTAAAACGCAAATTCTTCCCCGAACATTTCTCGTATCAGAAACGTCTTTCCCACGCGTCGTCTGCCATATACCACAACAAATTCTGGAACACCCGAAGCGTGAATGTTCCTTAACTCCTTGATTTCGTTCGCTCTACCGATTATTTTCTGCATTTTATGAAGGTTTTATTCTGCCACAAAGGTATGAATTTTATTCGATTTGGCAAAATAGTCTATTCTTATTCTGCCAAATCTATGCAAAAATATGGCGATTTGGCAAAATAGCAAGCCCTTATTCTGCCAAATCTATGTAAAAATAGGGTGATTCGGCAAAATAGTCGGCCCTTATTCTGCCAAATCTATATAAAAATGTAGTGATTTGGCAAAATAAGCGGAAGTTGGGTCATTACTAAACAAGGTGTTTGTGGATTCTTGAAAAATCTTTCTATCTTTGTATTGTAAAGTATGGCAAGCAATGACAAAGACAGAAATCTACACGGACAACAGGCGGATATTTTCGCGATGGGGATATGAGGCTCCGTCGGGGAAGTTTGTTTCTCTGATATCCGAGAAGGAGGTTTTGAGCCGTTGTGCGGTTTATGATGAGGCGGTGTCTGTGAGGGATGTTCCGCCTTTCGATAATCCTACTGATATCAAGATAGTTGAGGCTGATGCCGTGGACGTAGCCTTGGAGATGATGGGTGAGGGGCTGAATCCCGCTATCCATAATTTCGCCAACGGATATTTCCCTTGTGGCTTGTATTGCGACGGTGAGAGTGGTTTCGAGGAGGACCTCTGCCGACGTACAACGCTCAGCCTGTCGCTGGAGAATGCCCGAAATCATTATCCGCTGGATATCAACTTTGGCGGAGTTTATTCCAAGGCCTGTGTCTTCAGAAAAAAGGAAAGTGACGGTTTCGCCTTGATGGATAATCCCTCGTTGCTGAGTTTTGTGTCGGTTCCTGCACTCAATCTCAGGAGCACGAGACACCACCCGCGCATTGTTCAGAACTTGGAATACGCTCTTCACGGAGAGGACGCTCTTACTGCCGAGGGCAAGGAGATAATGCTCCATAAGATGAGGACTATTCTGCGCATTGCCATTCTCAACGGCCACGATTCAATCATTCTTGGAGCCTGGGGATGTGGCAATTACAAACAGCGACCCAAACAGATTGCGCTGATGTTCCGTATGGTGGTAAACGAGATTGAGTTCCGTAGAAAGTTCCGAGCCATTACATACGCTATCGGCGGACACAAGAATTATGTTCAGTTCGTTAGGGGCATAGAGGGCGACTCCCGTTTCAAGTACGACGACCGTCCCGCCTATTTTTGTTACCGCATTGGCGAGGCGAGAATCTGGGGCGCCGAATATCCTGGCGACAGCATTGAGAGCCTTGCCAAGGAGAAACTTGCCCACGCCATTAGGTTTGGAATCACTCATTTCATAGACCTTACACAGGAGGGCGAACTGCCACCGTATCAGCACCTTTTGCCTAAAGACGGAAGTGTGAGTTACCTGCGTTTCCCTATCAGGGACGCCCACGCTCCCAAATCCATTGATGATGTTTTGGCATTGACGAAATATATCGACGATGTTCTCAGGAATCCACAAAACGCTATCTATCTTCATTGCTGGGGCGGGGTAGGACGAACGGCCACTATTGCTGGATGCTGGTATGCAATGCATTATGGCACAAGTTACTATACTACTATCAGCAGGCTTCTCGTAATGTGGAATCAATGCCTGAAGAGCAATCAGCAGGCTATTCCCGACCATTGGAAACAGAAGGATTTCATAAGGCGTTTCGTCAATTTCCTGAATAATCAGGAGGAGGACGGTTCGCTGGCTGGGTATGAGGTGAATGGGATTTGAAATTTTATAACAAACCCCTGATGCCATTATTTGCAAGCGCAGTGCGCTTAATAATCAGTGGTGAGAAAATAAATTTTGTTTTTCGGAGATTGTTTTGTAGTTTTGCAGAAAATAGATTGCGATTATGGCAAAGACACCAAAACCCTGGCACTCAAGGTATATTGATCCCGCTGTTGATTACGGTTTCAAACTTATTTTTAC
>JAZUEG010000204.1:0-16414 GCA_045640025.1 Bacteroidales bacterium | reverse complement strand
AATACCAGACGGCCCTCATAGAACATTCCGAAAGCCACGGGCGGATGATTGTCGTGCTCGTGGATTTTGGGCAGTCCGTTGGGGAAATCGTAGGCCTGGTGGAAGAGCTCAAACGACGTGGGCAGCTCCACAAACTCGCATTCGGGCATCACCTTGGCCATCTCGCGGAATACGAAATCCTTGGTTCCGTAGTTGTCGTCGAAATGGAAAAAACCGCCCGACAGCAGATAGCGGCGGAGATTCTCGACATCAGCTGGCGAAAAAATCACATTGCCGTGGCCAGTGGCGTGGATGAATGGGTAATTGAAAATCTCGGCGCTGCCCGGCTCCACGGCAGGTATATCGGTGGAGATGTTGGTGTGGAGATTCTTGTTGCAGAAATCCACGAGATTGGGCAGCGATGTGGGATTGGCATACCAGTCGCCACCGCCTGAATATTTCATAACGGCGATTTTCAACGATTGTGCGTCGGCAGAATTTATCGCCATCAGCAGCAAAAAAAATAAATATAATAATCTCATAATAAGTAAAATGATACAAAAAAAGCGAATTTTTTTCGTTGAAAAAAAATTCGCTAAAAAATAATGAAGAAATTTAATTAATCGTATTTATAACTTAATAAACTAAATACCTGTGTAAGAGAACGGAGAAATCTTGTACATCTCCTCCTTAATGGAATCAGACACATCAAGGTTGGCGATGAAATTGTGGATATCCTCCCTTGTAATCTTGCGGTTTACACGTGTGAGCTCCTTGAGCTTCTCGTAGGCGTTAGGAATCTCCTCACGGCGCATGATGGTCTGGATGGCCTCGGCGCATACAGCCCAGTTGTCCTCGAGATCGGCGTCGATGCTCTCCTTGTGGAGGATGAGCTTGTCGAGACCCTTCAGGAGCGACTTGATGGCAATGATTGTGTGGCCAAACGGCACGCCCACGTTGCGGAGAACGGTGCTGTCGGTGAGATCGCGCTGAAGTCTTGAGATAGGCAGCTTCTGGCCAAGGAATGTGAATACCGAATTGGCCATTCCGAGGTTGCCCTCCGCATTCTCGAAGTCGATAGGATTTACCTTGTGAGGCATAGCTGATGAGCCTACCTCTCCGGCCTTGAGCTTCTGCTTGAAGTAATTGAGCGAGATATACATCCAGATATCGCGGCTGAGGTCGATGAGGATGGTATTGATGCGCTTCATTGCATCGCAGAATGCGGCAAAATTATCGTAGTGCTCTATCTGAGTAGTTACCTGAGAACGCTCGAGACAGAGTACGTGGTTTACAAAACTGTTGGCAAACTTGGTCCAGTCGATATCAGGATATGCCACATGATGAGCGTTGAAATTGCCGGTGGCGCCGCCGAACTTGGCCGAATATGGCACAAGCTTCATGAGGCCCAGCTGATTCTGAAGACGCTCTATGTATACATATATCTCCTTGCCCAGGCGTGTAGGGCTGGCCGGCTGACCGTGTGTACGCGCCAGCATGGAGATATCCTCCCACGCCTCGGCCTTGCTGAGCAACACCAGAAGGAGCTTCTCCATAATAGGATAATACACATTGGTAACAGCGGCCTGCAATGAATAAGGCACTGCTGTATTGTTGATATCCTGCGATGTAAGGCCAAAGTGGATAAACGACTTGTACTGAGGAATATTGAGCTCATCGAATTTCTCTCTGAGGAAATACTCCACAGCCTTTACATCGTGGTTGGTAGTCTTCTCGATCTCCTTGATGCGGAGGGCGTCGCTCTCGGTAAACTTGCGGTATACCATTCTGAGAGGCTTAAACATCGACTTGTCGAAGCCTTCCAACTGGGGAACAGGGAGCTCGCAGAGTGCTATGAAGTACTCCACCTCTACCAATACTCTATATTTAATAAGGCCAAACTCCGAAAAATACTCGGCCAACTCGCTGGTCTTGCTGCGGTAGCGACCATCAACCGGAGAAATGGCGGTCAGATCATTTAATTCCATATTGTTTTAATATTTGCCACAAAGTTAATATTAAATAGCCAATATTTCAAAAGATATTTCAAAAAAATTTCTCAGATTAACAATAATTATATAACTTTGACAAAGCAAAAAACATCAAAGACAATGAATACCAGCAATTTAACACAGGCCGACGCGGAAGAGGAGCTTCCGCTCGTAGACCGCAATGGCAACGAGATAGGGCACGCACTGCGCAGCGAATGCCACAAGGACATCAGCAAAATACATCCCGTAGTACACGTTCACGTGCTAAACAGCAAGGGAGAAATCTTCCTGCAGAAGCGCAGCATGCAAAAAATCATCCAGCCCGGCAAGTGGGACACTTCGGTAGGCGGACACATAACATACGGCGAGCCACTTGAGGAGGCACTGCGCCGCGAGGCCTGGGAAGAAGCCGGTGTTGAGAACGGAACTTTCACCAAGATAACCACTTATCTCTGGGAATGTCCGCGCGAGACCGAATTCATAAATGTATACAAGTGCATATACGAGACTCCAAAAATAATAGCCGTGGCCGAGATAGACGACGGAAGATTCTGGACCAAGGACGAGATAGAATCCTCCATCGGCAAGGGAATCCTGACTCCCAACTTCGAGAAAGAATTCCCAATGATAAAGGATCTGCTGTAAAATACATTTTTGATTGTCGATTTTTGATTTTTGATTATCAAAAAAAAGCAGCGCATTCGTAATTCGTAACTCGTAATTAATAAAAATGAACTTCAACGAGATAAAGGAGCTGAAAGACAGAGTGATGTCGGGTGGCGAAATCACCCGCAACGAAGCCGTGCGCCTGTCCCGTACCAACAAGATCGACGTACTCTATTACAGCGCCAATCAGCTGAGAGCCAAATTCTGCGGTTACAAATACGGAATGAGCGCAAGCCTGCTGGCCACCGAAGACACCTGCCCCGAAGACTGCGCATGGTGCCCCCTATCGGCCAAAAGCACAATCAATTACACCAAGCTGCTGGATCTCGACAACGAAAAAATCCTAAGGTCGGCCCACCGAATCAAGGAAAACGGAGTATCGAAAATCGAGCTCTCCATCAACCGCAACACCATCAACGAGAGCGAGCTCAACCGCATGATAGAACTCATCAACAGAATAAGCAACGAAGTGGAAGCTGAAATATGTGCCTCATTAGGTACATTGTCATACAATCAGCTGATACGGTTGAAAAACGAAACCCACGTCACAGAATACCTCTGCAACATAGAATCGTCGGCCGATTATTTTGCAAGAACCTGCACATCAATAGATTACAACAACAAGCTGGAGACAATCCGCAATGCGCGCAAGGCCGGATTCCAGATATGGTCGGGCGGAATTATCGGCATGGGCGAGAGCATGGAAGACCGCATCGACATGGCCCTCACTCTCCGCGAATTAGGAGTCAAGAACATCTCGCTCAACATACATTTCGCCTTCAGCGGCACACCGCTCGAACAGCAGCCGCTCATCAACAGCCAGGAAATCCTCACAACATTTGCCCTTTTCAGATTCATAAATCCCAAGGCGCAGATACGTTTCGGAAAAGGACGCACACAGATAAAAATCATCGAAAAAGACGCCATCCAGGCCGGAATAAATGCCTCGCTCGTGGGCGAGCTGCTGGTAGACGTACAGAAAGAGGAAATAGAAAACGACATCAAACTATTTGAGGACGAGGGTTTTAGCCGATAATGGAATTGATGATTTTCCTAAGCTTGAGCACACGCATAAAAAACGAAACCACAATATCATTTCCATAATTATCGCTCACATACGATTCCATCACATAGACCGCCGACTTGGAAATCTTGCTTGCCATCAGCTGCGCGCACACCTGCGACGGATCGAAATTCCGGGTCCTTATAATGTGCTGAACCACAGAGTTTGAGAACCAGTCGCCCCAGGGCTCATAATTCTCGATATTGCCACATAGTTTTTCGCTGATACGGAAATCGGTGTCGATATCGCAATTTTCGGCTACCCTGTCGAGGCGCGCCGCATCCAGAAAAGGCACAAAAGCCATATCAAGCTTGCCATTATATAGGCAGTGCTCCACGGCCCAGTCGGAATCCTGAAAACGCAGAATCACGCTTCGGAAATCGAAGCCGAGCCTGAAAGCCGGATTTGTATACAGAAACTTAACCGCCCCGGCCGCATCGCAATCCAGAGCCTCCATCCAGAAAGAGAGCGGCACACTCTGTATCAGCTTGAATATAATTACCTCACCAGCAGGAAGTTTCTGCAAGAAATTGGGCAGTCCGCTGTCCTTGGTCACCTGCGCATCTATGCCAATCTCAGCCAGCTCACCTACGCAATCCACCTCGGCAAAATCGCAATGCCTCCGCCCGTCCACGGTAAGCGATTTTCGCAGAGCCTTCATATAAAACTTTACAACACCGCTCCCGGGATTCCGCTGAAGCAGCTCCAGCAGAGCAGTTTTTACCGCAGTATTTTTTTCGCAGCTAATAGCATTTTCTATGAAATCCAAGTCCTCGGGCCATACACGCAAGAAAACCGACAGAAACTCCTTCTTCTGCTTAACCGAGGCAGTGTCCCAAATCTGACCAAGCTGCGACGCCGACCCCTTGAACGAAGCCTTCCGCATGGCCACAAACATCCTGAGCCTCAGCGAGTGAGACGCGTCAACAAATTTCTGACCGCCAAGGCCAAGACTTTCGACAAGCCACTTGCCGCGCGCGCCCAGCAGAGGCCAAAGCGCAAATCTGTACTGATAAAGATACTTGCTGGAATTGACGTAGGCAAGGTCCACAAAATATGGCAGCGAATAGGCTGGAAAAACCACTCTCCTACTCCTGAGCACCGAGACTGCAAACCTGAAAAGAAGATTCAACCCGTTGTCGTTGAGATAAGTAAGGAGGCTCACATCGTGGTCGGATACAGAAGGAAACGTATCAGCTGCACACTCCTGCAAAACAGACGACGGATCAACCTGAACGGGCTGAAGTCCCGAATTGGCACAGGCAAAAAGCATGGACGCCGATTTCATGAAAGCGTCCTCGTAATCGGCCGAATTATCAAGTATAGCTGACACATCGGGGCGCATGAAATCTGGAAAGACATCAGCTGATACCTTTCTGCTGGCAGTGCCCAAAAGCGCCGTGCTCAATATGTCATCTATCTCATTCATTGTTGATTACAAAATATCTACCATCGGCCCAAACCGATATTATCTCGCAGAAATTCTCGTGGAAAACCACAAAAGCCGAAAACTCCCGCCCGCCCGTGCACGAGAGCATAAGCGAAGCGCCCCGGTAAGAAATCACAACAGGAAAAGCCCTGCAGCCCGAATCCACTATCGACAGCTCATCGCCGGATTTAGAGATGCGCAATCCGCTCATTATCAGCGGAATATCCTGCATGAAAGGATTATCGGCAAAGGCCCGGCGGCAAATCCTGAGCGCCACATCTATGCCCTGATAAGCCTGCGGAGCAAATGGCTGCCAGGATTTGGAAATGCCCTCATGGAGCACACGCATGGAATGAATGCCCGGAAAAAAATGAAACGTGGCATTGTAGCAAGTGCCCGGCGAAAGCATCGACGCAATGTGGTGACCGCCAGCCATATACTCGATGTTGCAGGCCAGACGGCGGCTCGCGCGTCCCACAAACCAGGTGCGCACCATGGTCATGGAATTGAACGGCGACTGGGTGGCAGCGAGGCAGAGCCAAGTATCCTGTACGCCATTAGCTGCCAAAACCTCCGCCTGAGGGTACGAGACTCCGGCCAGGATGAGGACCTCGTTTTGCCACTCTGGACTCAGCGATGTGATGCGGCTGATGGCCTGGCTGAGCATGTAGATGCGTGTGATGGAGCCCACAAACTCGCGCTTCCAAAATCTGGATTCGGGCTGTATATCCGATAGGCGCGCTATCATGCTCGCAAGCCCAGGTGCCTGATTATCAATGAGTCGGCGACGGAGCGACTCGGTATTTTCGAGCACGGCGGATGCTATACGAAAAAGCCCGCTGCGCAGTGCATCGCGCAGACGGACTTGAATTTCGTAGGCCGCGGCCTGAATGTTTTTCAGACGCTGTTCACTGATATTTTCCAGCAGAGAAAACATCAAATGTTATTTAACCTTTACATCAAAAAGCAGGGTGCTGTATGGGTCGATATTGCCCGAACCGTAAATTCCGTATGCCGAAAGGTAAGGAATAATGAGCAGGCAAGACGACTTGCGGCGAAGGTGGTGGAGGCCAAGCTTCATGCCCGGAATCAGGCCATTGATGGGAGCCTTAAGTGTCTGATCCTTAGCAAATACGAGATTCTGCTGAAGCGATGTGCCGGTGTATATCATCTCGATGGTATCTTTTTCCCAATCGAGAATGGTGCTGTCGCCCTCCTCGTATACATAGCGGAACACATTGTAATATCCGCCGTTGGCCGAGATCAGCTTGAAAGACGAATCGGGATACCTGGCCAAAACCTTGTTGATGGCGTCGATTTCCTTCTGGTCGTAATCAACCGGCTTGGAACAAGATGCAATAATCATTACCGCAAAGAGCGCAATGATGGCTGAAAAAATAAATTTACTTTTCATGGTTATTATTAGATTAAATTATTCAAAATCAATAAGTTCAACATCAAAAATCAATGTAGCGAAAGCCGGGATCCTGCCATTGATACCGCGCGGACCGTAGCCCAGGGTGGATGGGAAAATCAGGCGGCACTTCTCGCCCTTGCGCATGGAGGCGATGCCCTCCTCGAAACCGGCAATCGATTTTCCCTCGCCGAGCTTGAATGTGAAAGGCTCGTTGCGCGTGTAGGAATTATCGAACTCGCGGCCGTCGATCAGACTGCCCACAAAATGGACTGTTACGTTTTTGCCATCAGCTAATACAGTTCCTTTACCCTCCTTCGTAATAATCTTGTAAAGTCCTGAAGGTGAGGGCTTGGCGGTGATTTTTTCTTGGAGCAGATACTCCATCAGCACCATCATCTCCTGAGCCTCCATGCGCTCGTTGTACTCATCGATCTCCTTCTGATAGAGAGCGCCGTCGTAGATATCGCTCAGGCGGATGCGGAATGTTATCAACTCATTGTAGCTGAGAGCCTTGGGAAGCTTTACCTTGCGCGTATTCTCGAAAAACGGACCAGCCTCCACCTTGAATATGGCGCTGTCGCCCTTGTGCATCATCATGAGGCCCTGCTCGATGGTTCCCTTCTCGAAACCATCGGGAGCGTACATTCTGAAATTATCGGAGACATCGCGCGACGAATAGATTTTGCGTCCGTCCTCGGTGTAGTAATCCATATCGAGGAAAAGCACATCGCCGGGCTTGGCCTTGGCCGAATCGGCAAATTCCTCTATGAAACAATATTCCATGCTGCCGTACTCATCGGGATTGTGCTGAAACTGATTACCATTTCCACAGCCCGAAATGCCGAGTGCCAAAGGCAAGGCGTATAATAGTTTTCTCATTGATATTCTGATAATTGGATTAATAGCTCTCGCTCGCATTTGGGAAATCGCCACTCTTGACATCAGCTACATAACTGGAAACCGCTCCACGGATTACCTCGCCCACATTGGCGTACTGACGGAGGAATTTTGGCTTGAATCCCTCGTTCATGCCCACCATATCGTGGAACACAAGTACCTGACCATCACATACATTGCCGGCGCCAATTCCGATAGTTGGGATTGCGAGCGCATCGGTTACCTGCTTGGCTAGTACGGTCGGGATTTTTTCCAATACAACGGAGAAGCAACCCAAATCCTGAAGAAGTTTGGCATTATTGATAAGAGTCTGGGCCTCGCTGTCGTCCTTGGCGCGGAGACCGTAACCGCCAAACTTGTTGATACTCTGCGGGGTAAGTCCCAGATGGCCCATGATGGGAATTCCAGCTGAAAGTATGGCCTTGAATGAATCCTCTATCTCGATACCGCCCTCTATCTTAACAGCCTGGGCACCAGTCTCTTTCATGATTCTTACGGCGTTTTTTACAGCTAATTTGGCATCGCCCTGATACGAACCGAAAGGCATATCCACCACCACCATTGCACGGTTGACCGCGCGTACAACGCTGGCAGCGAAATATATCATCTCGTCGACAGTGATGGGCAATGTGGTGGGATATCCCGACATCACATTGGCTGCCGAATCGCCCACAAGAATCGCGTCAATACCGGCGGCATCTACCAGCTTGGCCACCGAATAATCGTAACTGGTAAGCATGGCGATCTTCTCGCCATTATTCTTCATACTCTGGAAAGTCTGAGTTGTGACTTTCTTAACTTCCTGATGTACTGACATTTTATATTAATTAAAAAAACAAACTTTCTATTATTCATTATTATTTTACAACGCCTTTTTCAAGGTATTCGGCCAGATTGGTGCGCATTACTGATGCCACGTGATCGGCGGCCACCTTCTCCATATCGTGCTTCACCATGATGGAAACGAGCTGCTCGAATGTTGTGGACTGCGGATTCCAGCCGAGTTTTGCCCTCGCCTTGGTAGGGTCGCCCCAGAGATTCACAACGTCGGTAGGCCGGTAAAAATCCTCCGAAACCTCTATGAGAGTCTTGCCAATGAGATTTGCCGGACCTTTTACACAGATTCCCTTCTCGCTGATGCCCTCGCCCTCAAACTTGAGCTCCATTCCGGCAGTCTTGAACGCGAGATATGCAAACTCACGTACAGAGTGCTGTACTCCGGTGGCTATCACAAAGTCCTCGGGTTTTTCCTGCTGAAGAATCAGCCACATGCACTCCACGTAATCCTTGGCGTATCCCCAGTCGCGAAGCGACGAGAGGTTTCCGAGATAAAGCTTATCCTGCTTGCCCTGCGCTATTCGGGCGGCGGCAAGTGTGATTTTCCGGGTTACGAAAGTCTCGCCACGGCGCTCGCTCTCGTGATTGAAGAGGATTCCCGAACAGCAAAACATATCGTAGGCCTCGCGGTATTCCTTGATAATCCAGAATCCGTAAAGCTTGGCCACGGCGTATGGCGAATATGGATGGAATGGAGTATTCTCATTCTGAGGCACTTCCTCCTCCTTGCCGTAAAGCTCGGATGTGGACGCCTGATAAATCTTGCACTGTTTTTCAAGATGATTGGTTCTTACGGCCTCCAGGATTCTTAGCACGCCTACTGCATCCACATCAGCTGTAAACTCGGGCGCATCAAAGGAAACCTGCACATGGCTCTGGGCCGCAAGATTGTATATTTCGGTCGGCATTACTTTTCCTATCAGCTTAACGAGCGACATCGAATCTGTCATATCGGCATAGTGGATATGGAAATTCGGCTTGCCTTCCAAGTGGGCAATACGTTCACGGTAATCCACAGAACTTCTGCGGATTACGCCATGAACCTCGTAACCCTTCTCCAGCAAAAACTCGCTCAGATAAGAGCCGTCCTGACCTGTAACGCCAGTAATAAGTGCAATATTTTTCATAAATTATTTCGTTAATTAGTTTTTGGAAGATTATCGTTCAGCGCGCATCGGATTGTGGAGAAAATCGTCGTAAGCCATACGGATTCCGTCCTCGAGCTCGGTCTTGTATTTCCAGCCAAGTTTCTCGGCCTTGGATACATCGAGAAGTTTGCGCGGAGTTCCGTTTGGGCGAGTAGTGTCCCAGTTGATAGCGCCATCGTAACCGATTATTTTGGCAACAGTTTCAGTCAACTGCTTGATAGAAAGCTCCTTGCCTGTACCGGCATTTACGGTCTCGTTGCCAGAATAATTGTTCATGAGGAAAACGCAGAGGTTTGCGAGATCATCCACATATAGGAATTCACGAAGCGGCGAACCGTCGCCCCAGCAGGTAACTTCCTTCAATCCAGCCACTTTGGCCTCATGGAAACGACGTATCAACGCAGGCAGCACGTGTGAATGCTCGGGATGATAATTGTCGTTGGGGCCGTAGAGATTGGTCGGCATTACTGAAATATAATCGGTTCCGTACTGCTTGTTGAGAAATTCGCAATACTTCAAACCCGATATCTTGGCCAGAGCGTAGGCCTCGTTGGTTTTCTCAAGCTCCGATGTCAGCAGACAGCTCTCAGGCATTGGCTGAGGCGCCATTCGCGGATATATGCACGACGAACCTAGAAACTCCAGTTTCTTGCAACCGTTTTTCCATGCGGCGTGTATCACGTTCATTTCCAGCATCATATTGTCATACATAAAGTCGGCGAGAGCGCTCTGATTTGCTATTATACCGCCCACCTTGGCTGCGGCGAGGAATACATATTCAGGGCTTTCAGCTGCAAAAAACTCCTCCACCTGATCCTGACGGATAAGGTCGAGTTCCTTGTGGGTGCGTGTAATTATATTAGTGTAGCCTTGCCGCATCAGCTCGCGGACAATAGCGCTGCCCACCATTCCGCGGTGACCAGCCACATAGATTTTGCTTTCTTTGTTCATGATGTCATAAATATGGATGCAAAATTACAAAAAATTGAAGAAAAATCAGCTCACAAAGTAGATTATTTAGCTCCAATCAATCACTTCAGTCACTTCAATTACTTCAATATCTGAAAGGCGAATCGAAATCCTTTAGCAGCGGATGTCGTGTATCCTTTTCACTGAGAATAGCCTTTTCGGTCGGAATTTTCCAATCGATTCCAAGACTGCTGTCCAAAATCGAAATACCGCCATCAGCTTGAGGCGCATAAAAATTATCGCACTTGTATTGGAAAACAGCTGATGGGGAAAGCACCGAAAATCCGTGCGCAAATCCGTGAGGGATAAAGAATTGAAGATGATTTTCCTCCGAAAGCTCCACCGCCACATGCTTGCCGTAAGTAGGCGAACCCTTGCGGATATCCACAGCCACATCGAGCACGGCGCCGCGCACACAGCGCACGAGTTTGGCCTGTGTAAAAGGTGGTCTCTGAAAATGAAGTCCGCGCATCACTCCGTATGACGACATCGACTCGTTGTCCTGTACAAAGTTGATTTTCTGTACCTTGTCATCAAACTCGCGCTGAGAGAAACTCTCGAAAAAATATCCGCGCTGATCACAGAAAACCTTGGGTTCTATTATCAACAGACCGGGTATTGTGGTTTCTATTATATTCATTACTTATATCATATATTAGCTAAAATAATAACCAAAGAACTGCATGTTACAAAAAAACTTCAAAAAAAACTACAAATCATAAAACTTTAATTATCAGCATGGATTATAAACCCACCAACAAATAATTAAGGTATTATCGAAATATAGTTTGGTAATTTGAAATATTATTTGCAACTTTGCAACACAGAATAAATAGTATTTTTTTCATAATATAAAGGTTTAGGTTAATAATTAGCATCAGGCGGAGCATGTTGTGAAACATATCCGCCTTTTTTATTTATCTGTACTGAATCTGCCAGCCCTCGGGAATGAAATCCTCGCCAAACATTGCCGGCAACCCCTTGGGACATACAAAAAGTCCGTTTTCGCCCACTCCATTTACCCACGACAATGTGCTGTAGAAATCCACTCCGTAAAGCGGATCGTAAAACTTGGCCCATCGCGAAAACCTTACCTCCAGGCGCGTGATATTTTCGCAACCCATAAACATAGATTCGTAACACTCTGGCGCAAGGCTACTTACAAGCAGACGCGGAGCCCTTGTCATGCGCTTGCATCCGGCAAACATCAGGCTGTAGCATCCCCTCATCAGGGTTACGGCTGTAAGATTGGGAGGTGTAAGGAGTCCTGTGCTGTTCTCGAAAAGATGCGCAAAACAATATCCCGAAGGTATCACAACAGAATTTCCACTATTATCCACGAGGCTCATCACGCTTCCGCTGCCAAGCACATTTCCGCTGATAACGATAGAAGTATAGTTATTCACCGACCGTGAAAAACCAGCTGGATTAAGTCCACGGAGCTGCATACGGCAACCCTTTTCCAGGAATACCGGCATGTCGGGAGTTATACGTTTCCATTCGCCATCATTTATCTGATAGTTGATATCAGGCGAGTTGCTTTCGTTTACCAAGGCAACCCAGGAATTCTCGACTGCCGTAAGTGTAAGATAATTCTGCCCCAATGTTTCGGGGGCCATTGCAGCTAAAACACAGAACAAAAAAGTTGAAACTATCTGTAAATAAATATTTTTCATTTTTCAGCTAATACAGAAATAACCAATGCCTCTCATCTGGCTAACGGCAAATACGTGGCTTCCCATTAGAACCACTCGCCGTCAGTATTCGAAACATTAACAGAAGAATCCTCGTTTTTCAGGATTCCCTCATCAGCTACCTCTATCAGGCATACAGCCTTGTAGATCTTGCCGTAATAATTCTGAACCGGAGTATAGGTCTCCATGATATTGTAACTCTGACCTGCCACCACAATAGTCTTGGAAACCACCTTCTGACGGCCGAGGCGCACCTGCAGCCAGAAATCATCTGAAGAGGTTTTCTCGCTCTCGTGGATTACCTCATAGAGAGGCTCCTCGCCGCTCAATACAAGATTCTTGTTTTTCTTGAGGAACTCCAGGGCCTTGGTGTTGATATTGGTGATGCGTCCGTCGCTGGCGTACTCGGTGAGCATTATCAGAGTGTTCAGGGCATCTGATGTCTGAGAATACTCATCCACCTTCTTGGTCATATCGTCCTGAGTATGACGCATGGCCTCCATATTCTGACGCATCTCCTCCTCCTGAGAGGCGAGCTCGTCGGCCTGAATCTTCAGCTCCTGCAATAGCTTGTTGGTTCGGATGTTGATCTTAACGGTAGCAATGGTAGAGGCGATACTGTTGCCCACCTCCTCGATAAACTGCTTCTTGTATTCCTCTATCGGAGTAAAGGACGCAATCTCGGCCACGGCATATATCTCGTTGTTGAACTTGAAAGGCACAATGAGCAGATACTGAGGACTCTTCTCGCCCAGACCCGATGTAATGTTGATGTAGTCTTCGGGAAGATTGCTGATATATATGCTATCAGCTTCCAATATACAGCGGCCAATAAGACCCACGCCCGGATATACAGTCTTCTTGAGAATCTTGCGGATGTCGTAAGCATATCCCGCCGTCAGCTCAAAGAAAATATTCTTCTTGTCGTCGTCGTTGATAACGAACAGACCACCCTGATTGGCGCCGATGTATTTTACAAGATTGCTGATGATATTGAACGAGAAATCGTACATATCATCATTGTATTCACGCAGAATATCACCGAACTTGGCGGCACCCTCGGTTATCCAGTTCTGCTTGCGGTCCTGCTCATGACGCTCGTTGGCCTCCTTGTTGGCATTTACGAGAGAATCGCGCATCGAGAGCAGCGAGATACCAAGCTGATCGCTTCCGCTGAGGGGAGCAAACTCCGAATCAAGATTGCCCTTACCGATCTCCTCGGCAAAGAACACAGCCTTGTTCAATCCGGTCTTCAGCTTGCCGATGGAATCGGAAATAGAGCCAAGCTCCTGAGCATACACATCGCCTATCTCCACATCGATATTGGTATTTCCCACCGAAAACTCCTTGAGCATCTCGCCAGATTTATCAAGGAAACTCGACACACGGCTTGTAATATGATAGAGCACCAACGACAGAATCACCAGTCCTGCAAGGATTATCAGGAATGTGATGAGATACTGCGAATTAGACTGCTGAAGCACAATGGACTGAGGTACAGCTGATACCAGCATCCATGAGCCATCAAAGATATCATTGTCGAGATTTATTCCGCAGAGGAAAAGCTTGTTGCCTGTGGAATCCACCACTGGAATATTGGCAAATCCCGACGAATCGATCTTGGTCTTGATATCGTAATACTGATTGGCTACTATCTTGATGATGTTGCTCTTTTCCAGAATGTTGGGAGTGATATTGATTCCGGCAAACTGTCCCTCGTTGGTAATGAGGAACGACGCATAGCTCTCATATCCGGTGTAATTCTTCACCATTCGGTGGAAATTCTCGATCTCGAGGTCGGTGCTCACCATAGCGCAAAAATTGTTCTCGGAATCGAAAACCGGAATCAGGATTGTAGACTTGTATAGCGGACGGATATTGGGATTATCGGACTCCTCGCTCTCTATGCCGGTTATCTGCTCACGGCCCGTAATCTTCACCTTATAATAATTGCTCGAAAAATCGTCGCCATCCATATTGAGGTCGGCCACAGTACATCTGGAACCGCCATCACCGCGCTCAAAAGTATACACCCTGCGGCCAAAACTCTTGGTCCACATTGGGTCTATCACGCCCATCTCCCACGAAATCTTGAGATTCTCGAAATTGGGATTATCCGAAAGAAAACGGTTAGATGCAGCCTTATACACCTTGATCCTCTGCTCATCGGTAAGGATTTCGGTGCCGGACAATGAAGCCGCAAGCGCGCGCAACGAACTGATATCGCAGTCCAGAGCCGAGCATATCTTGAGGGCCGAGTTTTTCTCCGACTCTCTCACCAGGCGGGTCAAGGCATTCTGATTGGATGTATTGGCCCTGTTATTTAGGTATCCCGTCGACACTACGAATACTACAAGTGCCACAGCGAGGATATACAAGAATAGCTTTGACTGTAATTTTAACTTCATTTTCGTAACAATCTTTTTGTGAATGTATGCAATATACGTGCCTACTTTTTGCCGTATAAAATTACAGTTAATTATATTAATAAACAAAAAAAAATCAAAAAAAAATGGCGACACAGATGCGAAAAAAAATTCCGCGTATCTGCACCGCCATCTTATAATGGAGAATGTATGCCTATTTGAATCTGATACCCATTGTCAACATGATGTTGAGGTAACGGTTGTCGTAAGAAATCCTCTGCGAATGCTGTGGATTGCTGGACGACTCATAGAGATAGCCATCAGTCTGATAAATGTGGTAAGTACCTGTAAGATCGAAATATACGATATTGCCGGCAGCATTAAGATGCTTGAAGCTGACACCAGCCGAAAGTATCTGACGCTGCTTGTCGCCATTTACAAACTTGTATGGATTGCCATACATTGCATAGCCCAGGCGGAAGGCAAGATTCTGTACCGACTGCTCCAATCCCACTCTCATATTATTGACAGCCTGGAAGTTGTTTCGGCTGGCCTCGTTCTCGGTATAGAAAGAGTAATCCTCAAAATCATTATCCTCGAGCTCGCAATTAGAATAATCGAGATGCTCGTAATCAAAACTGAGGATAGTATACGATGGAGCTATCAGGGCAGCTGAAAGCACATACTTGAAAGGTGTACGGAGCTTGTAATCGAAAGTGTTATTTGGAGATATCTGCTCAAAATAACTATCGCCAGCCTCGTTTATAGCCTCATCATACTGGGCGTGCAGCTTTGAATAGAACTTATCGTGCATGCTGTAGAATGTAGGAGTATGCAGCGATACACCAAAATTGAACCAGTCGATAGGCTTGGCAAGAAGACCAAGCTTCAGGTTGGCTCCTGTACCGTGCACCTCGTTCTTCTCGGAAAAATCCCAATACTCATAAGGTACAAGGTTCATCTCGTCGTCCTCAGAGTACTTGGAGTTGGCCTTGTAGTTGATGGTATTGATACCAAGGCTTGCGCCCAGGAGTAATCTGTGGTGAAATGATGTGGCCACAGCAAAATCCCAAGAGTTGATACCGCCCTTGGTATCCAACGTGCGGCGCTGACGCTCATTGTAAGCACCTTCCTGTCCCGACCAAGCGTTCTGATGAGGATTGCAGTAGATCTTGTCTTCATCCTTCACATTATCAATAAGGTAAGCATCGAAAGCCAATCCTGTATTGAACTCATTGAGAGCACTTTTGTAAACACCCTCAGCCCTGTCGCACAATGCATCGAGCATCGAATTAGAAGGATTTATGTAATTGTAATACTCCTTCTGCGAGAAATCATTCAGCCTGTTGAAAGCAATACCGAATGTCCAGCCGGTAAAACCTGATGAATTGCCATTGTCGTGAGGTATCATCATCGATAGGTTGGAGATCTTGAGCGCGTTTCTCGTATCCTTGCTGTTCACAGAGCTTGGAGAGGTATTCACCTCGTTCTGCATAAAATCGAGAGTGAAACTCAAATCAGGATCGCTGAAAACACCGATACCTGCAGGATTGATAGCCAAAACCGAAGCATCGCCGCCGAGAGCACCAAAAGCGCCTCCCATGGCCGCCGAACGAGCCGATCCCTGAACATAGCCCTGCGAAAATCTGAGAGCATCATATTCATTCTGGGCGTATAAGCTGCCTGCCATAAGCGACAGGACAGACAACATTATATATTTTCTCATTTTTGTCTTTATCAAGTTAATAAGTTGTTACACAATACTATCTGCGACCAGAACCGCCACGGCTGCCACCTGAAGAAGAGCCACCAGACGAATGGCTTCCACCTGAAGAGTGGCTGTTGCTGCCCGAAGAGTAGCTGCTGGATGAGCGGCTTCCAGACGAATAGCTGTTGCTGCTTGACGATCGGCTGCCTGACGAATAGCTGTTGCCGCTTGACGATCGGCTGCCTGACGA
>JAZUEG010000203.1:0-2997 GCA_045640025.1 Bacteroidales bacterium | reverse complement strand
ATTATATCGTTTTTTTTAAAATTAGTAACAAATAAAACTGTAATCATTGGTTATCCAAAACCGTTCCAAAATTACGAAATCCGCCTCAAAAAAACAAGAGAAAAATTAATTTAATATTAAATTTTTCTTGATTTAATATTAACGAGTTGATTATTAGCAGCTAACGGCAAAATCATTATATAAAAAAAATATTGCACAAATCTGCAAAAATTATTAACTTGCCTCCACAAATCTGAACACAAAAACAAAACACAAAAAACAATGCGACATAGTAATACAATATCCCTGCTATTAGCTGCCATGATGATACTGACGGCCCAGATAGCAAACTCCTGCACCAACTTCCTGATTACCAAATCGGTATCGGGAGGATGCGGAAACCTGATAACATACGCCGCCGACAGCCATCAGCTATACGGATGCCTATACCACTACCCCGCCGCCGACCACCAGCCCGGTGACGTGCGCCGCATATACGACTGGGACTCAGGCCGATACATGGGAATGATACCCGAGGCCGCGCACACATACAATGTGGTGGGCAATATCAACGAGCATCAGCTATCCATAGCCGAAACCACTTATGGAGGCCTACAAGTGCTTGAGAGCCAGGACGGTGCCGTAATAGACTACGGATCGCTGATATACCTGGCCCTGCAGAGATGCAAGACCGCGCGCGAGGCCATAAGATTCATGGCCCAGATCACCGACCAGTACGGATACGCCAGCGAGGGCGAGAGCTTCTCGATAGCCGACAAGAACGAGATCTGGATAATGGAGGTGATAGGCCGCGGAAACTACGGCAAGGGCATGGTATGGGTGGCCCGCAGAGTGCCCGACGGATACATATCGGCCCACGCCAACCAGGCCAGGATCACCACATTCCAGTATCAGAAAACCAACAAATGGGACGACCCAAAGGCCGACACATTCAACAGCGAGGATGTGATAAGCTTCGCCATCAGCCATCAGCTATACTCCGGCAAGGACAAGGACTTCAGTTTCAGCGATGTATACAATCCCGTGGATTTTGAGGGCGCAAGATTCTGCGACATCAGGGTTTGGGCGTTTTTCGCATCGGCGGCGCCGGAGTCTTTTGCAGCTAATGGCGAGTACTGGAACTATGCCAAGGGCAATGTAATCCGCCGAGAGCCATACAAGAAGGGAATGTGCCAGACCAAGGAAAACTTCCCAATCAACAGGCTCCCTCTGTGGATAAAACCGGAGACTTACATCACCACCCACAACGCAATGAACGAGATGCGCAACCACCTGGAAGGCACCGAACTCGATATGAGCAAGGACCTGGGCGCCGGCCCATTCGGATGTCCATACAGAATGAGGCCGCTGACTTGGGAATCTGGCGGCAAGACCTACCTGAACGAGCGCGCAACCGCCACACAGCAGACAGGTTTCGTATTTGTATCGCAGATGCGCGACTGGCTACCCGACCACATAGGAGGCATCATCTGGTTTGGCACCGACGATGCGGCAAGCACGGTTTTCGCCCCATTCTACTGCTCTATAACAAAGGTGCCGGAGGAATACCGCGAGGGCAACGGATCGCTCACAAAGTGGAGCGACAACTCGTCGTTCTGGCTCAACAACATGATAGCCAACCTGGCATACACACGCTACAGCCTCATACATCCCGAGATAGAGCGCGAGCAGCAGAAACAGGAAAACCAAATGATAGCCAAGACAAGCGAGATGGACGAATACGCCAACAAGATAGACAAGAACGATGCCATTGACGAGCTAACGGCATACAGCTGCATAAACGCCAGCTATCTGCACAAGGAGCGCAAGAATCTATTCACGTATCTCTTCATGAAATACATGGACGGCAACGAGAAAGCCACCGACGACAAAGGCAACTTCATAACCACCGACCACTCGCCCGACATCCCCAAAGTGGAGCACCGCGGATACGGTCAGAAATGGCAGGACGACGTGGCCCGCGAGACCGGCGACAAATTAGAAGTAAAAGAGTAGAGTGTAAAGTGTAAAGTTTAAAGTTTAAAGCGCAAAGATTGTGTCCCCAACGGGGACAAAGTATCAATAACCGTATGTACACACCGCTACGCGGTTTTACATACGGATTTACGACGTATGTACGCACCGCGTAGCGGTTTTACATACGGACCAATAACCGCGTAGCGGTTTTACATACGGATTTACGACACACAATGAAAGCAAAGAGGATTCCGCTGGCATGGCAGACTGTGCTGGCTGCCATATTGGCAATTATAATAGGAAACTTGTGGCCGGCGGTATCTTCGTATGCCGGCAATATGGCGGGAACGTTCGTAAGGATGCTCTCGCTGATGCTTGTGCCATTTGTTTTTGTGGGGATATGCAGCTCCATCACCCAGAAGAGCGACCACGAATTTGCAGGACGCATTATCCTGAAAAACCTCACCTCGTTTGTGGCAATGGAGGTGGTGGCAATATTTACGGCGCTCACGGTTTCCAACATAGTATTCATGGATTCGGCGATAGAGATACCGGCATCCGATACCCCGGCCATCAACAATCCGAGGGAATTCGGCGATTTTATCGTAAACATAATTCCCGAAAGCTTCCACGAGGCTGTATGGAAATGCAATCTCCCGGCCATGCTGCTGATATCGTGTCTGCTGGGATACATAGCCAACCGCTGCGCCGACAGATCGAGAATTTTCTTGACCAACATGTTCAGCGCCATGAGCGATGTAATGCAGAAGGTGGCCGACATAGCCGCCGCACTTAGTCCCTTGGCCGTATTCTGCGTAACATCCAGGATAGCCGAGCAGGGCCACATACTCGATTCGCTATACAAGATCCGCCCATTGGTAATAGCGGCCGGAATAGCATTAGCGGCTCATACATTTGTCACCATTCCCATAATACTGAAATTCTCTGCCAAGTGCCGTCCGTTCAGGCTGATGAAACAGTTCTGCAATTCGATATACAACAGCATAGCATTCCAGTCGTCCACATTGGTAATGCCATTAG
>JAZUEG010000202.1:0-18050 GCA_045640025.1 Bacteroidales bacterium | reverse complement strand
CCCAGAATGTCTCCATGATGTAGAGCTTGGCTCCCGGCTTGAGCGCCTGCTTGGCTCCCGATACTATGTGCTCTATCTGCTCCTCGCTGAAACAGTCGAGAAACTGGCTCATCCATACGGCGTCGTAGCCCTCTGGATATGCTGTGTCGCCGAGCACGTTGGCTGGATATGTCTTGATGCGCGATACGTTGTGCGAATCAGCTATGTTCTTTTTCAGCATTCCTATCTGCTGCGGAAGATCCATTACTGTAACCTCCACATCCTTGTTGTATTCGGTGCAGCGGAGTGCGAAGCGTCCTGTATTTCCGCCCACGTCGAGTATTCGCTTGGGATTGCGCTTGAAGAGGATGTCTAATGCCTCCTTGAATGATGAGTCTGAGTAGAAGTGGTCGAACGCGAACCAGCTTTTCTGAACCTCGGGCTCCAGCTCCGAGAGTCCCTCGTATACTGTGGGCCAGTTGCCGAGTGCCTTGAGTCCCTCCGGCTTGCCGTTCTTGAGACAGGCTTCTATGTCGAAGAATCCCTTGTAATTGACATCGTGGGTAAAATCCATGTTCACCTGGGTCATCCTGTCGGTGAGGATGTACCAGCCGGTTTTGGTGAGGAAGAATTTTCCGTCTTTCAGTATTACTGTGCCTATGGATAGCGATGCTTCTATCAGTACTTTTACTGCGTATAGCGAAAGGCTTGTGGCCGAGGCTATTGCCTTCAGGTCCATTCCTTTGGGATTGTTGTTGAGAGCCTCAAAAATTCCGAGTTTCCACATCATTCTGGATGCCTGGAAACTTATGGGGCCGAATGCTATTGCCTGTGCGGCGCGCTGCGCTTCCAGTATCGAAAGTCGGTCTTTGCCGTATTGTTCCTTGAGTGGTGATTCGAGTTCCATTTTGTCTTATTCGTTATTGTTGTTAGGTGGATTATCGTCGTTTTTTTTCTTTCCGAAAAATGATTTTATGTATTTCCATGCTTCGCCTTTGGGAGGCACGGGGTCGTCGCCATGTCCGCCCCACGGATTGCACCTGAGTATCCTGAATGCAGCAAGCACCGATCCTATTATTATTCCGTGGGTCATTACGGCCTCTATGCAGTATCTGGAGCACGTGGGCCTGTATCTGCATGAATCGGGCAGTATGGGCGATATGCATTTCCTGTAGAAATATACAGGCAGCAGAAACGTTTTTTTTATCAGTTCAGCGAATGTCATTTTTTTTCGGTATTAGCTGATATGCTATTAGCTGTCATGGCTTAGTATGTATTCGGCATACTGGAGGTCGTCTATTGTGGTGATTTTTATGTTTTGCCTCTCGCCGTCTATCAGGTGTATCTTGTGGCCCGATGTCTCTACCACGCTTGCATCGTCGGTGAATGATGCTGTATACGGCAGGCAGTAGGCTTTGCGGAGTATATCAGCTGAAAAAACCTGTGGTGTCTGTATCAGTTTTACCTTGCTGCGGTCTATCGGGTGGTTTTCGGTTTCCGATTCGGCCATCCTTATAGATTCGGGCGGAGCTATGCATGGCACCGCATTGCCGTGGAGCGTGGCTTCCATGTATGCGGTAGCTATGGTTCTTACGCTTACCAGAGGTCTTACTCCATCGTGAACTGCTATCAGGTCAATGTCTTGCGGTATCTTGTCTAAAGCGTTTTTTACGGAGTGGAATCTCTCGGCGCCGCCTTCCACGAGTGTGTAGCTGCCGGCTGGAATGTATGGGGCCGATATCTGTGCCCAGATCCCGGCGTGCGATGCCGGCAGGGCTATGTATATCTTGATCTCGGGGTCGTATTGCAGGAATTTGAGTATTGTGCGGCACAGTATGGGCATTCCCGCCACCGGGATAAACTGCTTGGGCAGCTGCGATCCCATGCGGAGTCCCTTGCCTCCTGCCACTATTATTGCTGCGCGTTTCATTATTTGAGGAGGTCGGATATTTTGGCGGATATTTTGCCGTTGAACTGCTTGTAGAATTCGTTGAGGTCGAATGGCGGCTTCTCAAATGATGCGAGCTCCAGTACCGAAATGGTCTCGTCGTCGTGCACTATAGGTATTACGATGAGATTGCGCGACGAGCTGGATCCCAGGCCCGATACTATGTGGATGTAGTTTTCGGGAACGGCGTCCAGGAAGAGGATTTTCTGGTCTTTGGCCACCTGTCCGGTGATGCCTTCGCCTATCTCGAATTTGCGGCTGGTATCGGTGGTGTAGTATGCGTAGGTGGATTTTATCTCGTATTTGCCTTCCATGCGGTTGATGGTATAGGCCACTCCCTGCACTATGTTGAGGCTCTTGGAGATGTTGATGAGCAGCTGGTCGAAGTAGTTTTCGGTGAATACCTCCTCGGCCAGTGGGTCTGCTATCTCGGCGATTTTCTGCGTGATGAGTTTCTTGCCCTCTTCCATGCGGAGCTGGGCTAATATCTTTTCCTGCTTGATGCGCTCGGCTTCCTCCATGGCCTTGCGTTCCTCATCGGAGCGGAAACTGAGATTGGTCTCCAGCTGTCCGGCCTGCGAGAATCGCTTGTTGGTGTATATGTATATCAGTATTCCTACTATGATATTGAAAATGGCGTATCCGCCTACTATGGTGCTGTATGATATCGACTTGGGTTTCATGTACTCCAGGGCCGATAGTCCTACGATTACGCTTATTATCAGATATGCTACCAGAAAGAGTATTATCTGTGTTTTTCCTTTCTCGAAATGTTTCATCGTATTTCAATTATTTAAGTTTTTGCAAATAGTTTATTATCTGTTGGCTTGTGAATACGAAATCCACGTCGGTGATGCTGAGGGCGGCGCTTGTCATGGTGCGCACCTGGCATTCGTCGGGGGCCTGCACTATTACTGTGCCGCCCATGTCTTTCATCAGCTTCAGGCCCTGTGCTCCGTCCTTGTTGGCTCCCGACAGGAGTATTCCCAGGCACTGAGGGCCCATTGTCTGGGCCGCCGATGCGAATGTGATGTCGATAGACGGCCTCGAGTGGTTTACTACCTCCTCGGTGGATAGCGATATCGTGTTGCCCTGCTCTATGTACATGTGGTAGTTGGCCGGGGCCAGGTATACATGGCCGGGCAGTATGGTTTCCTTGTCCTGCGGCTCGTGTATCGGAAGTGTGGATTTCAGCTCCAGTGCCTCCACGAATCCCGACCTCACGTTCTTGAGCCTGTGCAGGCATAGGAATATGGGGTAAGGAAAGCTCTTGGGCATCTGTGCCAGAATGTTGGTAACAATCTGGAAACTGCCTGCCGATCCGCCTATTACTACATTTAGCATAGATTTGGGTGTTGTATTTCGTTAGTTATTTTTTGCGGAAAATCTTTTCCGTCTTTGATACCTGAGTATATTGCGAGGCCACATCCAGCCCGTTCATGTTTTCGCCGATGCCCATTACCAGGTATCCTCCCGGTATCAGGCTGTTGGTGAGATGGTCCAGAAGCCTCTTCTTGGCCGGGGTGGAGTAATACAGCGACCTGTTGCGGAACAGTATCAGGCCCATTCCCTTGTCGGGCGGATTGTCCATCACCACGCTCTGGTTCAGGAATATCACCTTGCTGAGCAGCTCGGGCGCGAATCTGTAGCCCTTGTCGCTCGGTTTTACGTATTCCTCTATCTTGTTTTGCTCGTCCATCTTCTTGAAGTTGGTCTCGCTTATCTCGTATTTCTTGTTGTCTATAAAACCCTTCTGGCATATCTCCAGACAGTGGGGATATGCCGATGTGGCGTATATCATTGTCTTATTTAGCATTCCGTTTTTGCTCAGTATAGCTAATACAGAATGTAGTTCGTCGTCGCCGCATACATCGGGCACCCAGATCTTTATCATCACCTCCTGCTTGAATTTTTCGCGGAGTATGTTTTCGAGCTCCAGCCATGTCTGCGGATCGCGGAACATCTCGGTGGTGCTTGCCTTTATTTCCTTCAGAAACATGTCCATGAATACCTTGTCGGTAATCAGGCGGTTGATCATGGATGAAATATCCTTGAATCCGTAGGTGCGTGCGGCCCTCGCAAACCTGTGTTTTGTGATTATGGGCTGGTAGCTTGCTATATCAATATTGCGTGCGGTGCGTATTGATGTTATTATTCGCAAGTACTCCTCGTCGGATATGGTAATTATTTCGTCCATGTGCGGTTACATTTGTTTCTTGTGGTACAATAGTCCTTTTTTCTCGTATTTGCCCGACCACGGGCCCAGTATGCTCTCGTGGATGCCGAGCACAAGCGCGCCGTCGTCTACGAGGCTGTTCCAGAAGTCGCCGAATATCTTGCTCTGCAGTGTCTGATTGAAGTATATCAGCACATTGCGGCAGAGTATGATATCGTATTTGATGTCGAACGGATTGGGGTCGCTTACGAGGTTGTGTTTCTTGAACACGGCCTTGTTCAGCAGAAACGGTTTCATCTTTACGGTATCATGACGCTCGTCGATATCCATGTATTTGGTGATGGGAGTAGTGCCCCTGTCGTCGTAGTTGTACGGATTGGTGCACAGGCCCTTGGTGTAGTTGTCGATGTATTCCCTGATGCTGTGGTAGCTGTATGTGCCCTGCTTGGCGGTCTCCATTACATCGGTGTTGATGTCGGTGGCGTAGATGTTGGCCTTTTCCAGCAGGCCGGCCTCATAGAGCATTATCTCCATCGAGTATACTTCCATGCCTATGCTGCATCCGGCGTGCCAGATGTTTATCTCTCTCTGGCTCTGCATCTTGGGCAGCAGACGGTATTTCATGGCCTGCCATGTGGCGGGGTCGCGGAATATCTCGGTGGTATTTACGGTGATGTCCTTTACCACCTGCTCCAGAAACTGACGGTCTATCTTTATTGCATTGGTTAATGTGTAGATATCCATCTTGTTGTCGAACAGTAACTTATCTACGCGACGCATAAACGACTTGAGAGAGTAATTGCTGAAGTCGTAGCCTCCGCAATCTCTCAGCGCCTTTATCAATGGTTGTATGTCGTGCTCGTCAAACATTTTTGTCAGTTTTTTGGATTTCCAAATATATGTTTTTTTGCTCTATTGTCAAAATTATTTTTTTGCCATTAGCTGATACAATTAATAATTGAACATTTCCTCGTTGCCCTGCACCCAGCTCGGGATCATTCCGATGGTGCATCCATCGAGGCCGATGGATTTCAGGTTTTCGAGGCCTGCCATTGTGGTGGGCAGCTGTCTGATGCCGGGATTGTTGTTCAGGCTCAGGTTTTCCAGGTTTGTCATCTGGCCTATCTGAGGCGGTATCGCATTGGTGCCGGCCAGGTTGTTGTTGCTGAGTATCAGCGTTCTCAAGTTTATGAGGTTGCACAGCATCACCGGAAACTGGGCTATTCCGCACTTATTGAGCGATAGGGTGCGCAGCGATGTTATTCCGCAGATTACGGGAGGCACCTTGCCCAGGGGATTGTCGTCCAGGCATAGCACGTTCAGGTTCTGCATCTTGCCCATCTGCTGAGGCAGGTTGGATATCTTGTTGCCCGATAGCAGGAGCACATTAAGCCCGCTGATGTCGCATACCTGCTCGGGCAGCCTGGTTATCATGTTGTTGGATAGGTCGAGCTCCTTCAGCTTGCCCAGCTTGTTTATCTGTTCGGGTATCGATACTATGTTGTTGTCGCTCAGGTCCAGATATTCCAGCGATTCGGCCTCCATCAGCTCGTCTGGTATGGCGGTTATCTCGTTGGCTCCTAATGACAGCATCTTCAGGTTTTTCATGTTCTTGATGTCCTCCCAGATGAGCGCTATGGAGTTGTTGTCGGCGTATATCTGCTGTACGTATGGCAGATTGAAAATCGACGACGGCAGCTGCGACAGCTTGTTGCCCTGCATGTATATTATCTGCAGGTTGGTGAGCTGGCTCAGGTCGCTTACTGTGGATAGGTTTTGGCCGCTAATGTCGAGTATTCTTACTTTCTCTGGCTGTCGGAGGGCGTCTTCCAGCGAATGGTACACATTTTCGGTGCGGAGCTCCTCTTCGCTCATTAGCTGCGCCGATGCCGGTGTCCACAGTGCCGCAGTGAGTATTGCGGTAATTAATATTTGGCTTAGTCTCTTCATGTTGTTGTCTGTTTGTTTTTCGTGGTCTGAAGGGTTTTATTATTTGCAGTCCAAGTTGCAAATATAATGCCTATTAGTTACCTTGATCCGCCTTTTATTTGTTCACGTACTTGTCGAGCGCATTTTTGAGGCTCTCGATGTTCTCCTTCTTTAGCAGCGAGATGTTCACGTTCTCTATGGTGAACTCCTTGGGCTGCTTGGTCTCGGGGTCCAGGCCGGCTACAGTGAGCGACAGCATTTTCTGGAGTCCGAACAGCTTATCCTCTATTTGGTAGGATTTCAGGCTTGTCTTGGGGAACGGATACTCTCTGTATTCCCTGAAGAGCGGAAATGCCGAGCAGGTGCGGAGTACGATGTTCTTCTTGTCCTCGTCGTTGAAGTATACGTATGATGGGTTTATGATTACCATTACGGCGAATGCCAGAAGGATTACTCCTCCTATGTAGTAGTATATCTTGGCCTCGCTTGGTATCAGCTCGAACTTGGCGTAGAGCATCAGTCCCACTGGTATAATGAATGTAAGTATCTCTGCCAATGTCCATTTGGAAGAGGCTGGTGTGTTGTCGATAAACATGGTGTATTAGTTTTTGCCGTTGTATATTGTGTTTGTCATTATGTAGTTTTTCACGTAGTCGGATACTCCGTCCTCAAGCTCTGTCATGGGCTTGGTGTAGCCTATGGAGCGCAGCTTGCTGATATCCGCCTGGGTGAAATACTGGTATTTGTCGCGGATCTTGAGCGGAGTGTCTATGAACGAGATGTTCTCCTCCACGCCCATGGCCTTGAATGTGGCCTTGGTGAGGTCGAGGAATGTCCTGGCCTTGCCGGTGCCCACGTTGTAGAGTCCGCTGCCCTTGCGGGTCTGCATCATGTACATTATCACCTCGGCTATGTCCTTTACGTATACAAAGTCGCGGCTCTGGTGGCCGTCGGCGATGCCCTCCTTGTGGCTGCGGAAAAGCTTCATGCCGCCGGTCTCGGTTATCTGCTTGAATGAGTGGAGAATCACCGATGCCATGCTGCCCTTGTGGTACTCATTGGGTCCGTATACATTGAAGAATTTGAGGCCGGCCCAGAAATAAGGCTGCTTGTCCTGCTGGATGGCCCACTTGTCGAACTCGTTTTTCGATACGCCATACGGATTCAATGGTTTCAGCTGATACGGAAGCTCATGATTGTCCTGGTATCCGAGCTCGCCGTCGCCGTAGGTGGCAGCTGATGACGCGTAAATCAGTCCGATGCCGTATTTCACGCACCTTGTCCAGATGTCCTTGGTGTAGTTCAGGTTCAGCTTCTCCAGTACCGAGTAGTCAAACTCCGTGGTGGCGCTTCTGGCTCCCATGTGGATTACAAACTCCACCTGATTGTGGTTCTCGTCAAACCATTGCATGAACTGGTCCCTGTCAACCAGCTGATTGTATTTGAGTTCGCTATAGTTCCTTTCTCTGTCCTTGCGCGAGAAATCGTCCACCAGAATCAGGTCGTTGTAGTTGTCCTTATTTAGTCTGGCGGCTATCACTGAGGCTATAAAACCTGCCGCACCTGTTATTACTATCATTTGATTTTGTTTTTTGTGGTTATTTATAGGTTCATCTGATTGTAGAACGACAGAGCCTGATAGATATCGTCCTTGCTGCAGTGCTGGTCGATCTGGAACTGGCCGTAGTCGCTCATCAGCGAGAAGTTTATCTTGCCGTCGGTGTTCTTCTTGTCGTGGGTCATCAGCGCTATCAGCTCGTCGTATATCTCAAACTTTATCTTGTAAGGCTCGTAAAGCTCGCCTATCAGGTTGGTGATTCTCATCATCTTCTGCACTGGGAAATGGAGAATCTTGTTGCTGAGGAAGAGCTCGCACACCAGGCCCACTGCCACGGCCTCGCCATGGAGAAGCGGCTTGTCGGTGGTGAAAGAGTACGATTCCACGGCGTGGCCTATTGTGTGGCCCAGGTTCAGCATCTTGCGGATACCGGTCTCGGTAGGGTCCTTGCCGGCAAAATCGTTCTTAATCCTAACTGATGTCTCCACCAGACGGCCCAGGAGGTCCCAGTCGGGATTCTTGGGGTCAAACTCCGAAATCTCGTCGAGATAGGTCTCGCTGTAGAGCACGGCGTGCTTTATCATCTCGGCCATTCCGGAGATTATCTGCTCCATCGGCAGAGTCTTCAGAAACTCTGAGCTTATGATCACCTTGTCGGGATTGCGGAATAGGCCAATCTCGTTTTTCAGGTTGTTGAAATCCACGGCCAGCTTGCCGCCGCACGATGCGTCCACCTGAGCCAGGAGGGTGGTAGGCACGTTCACGAACTTGATTCCCCTCTTGAAGAGCGACGCCGCAAGTCCGCCCATATCACCGATTACTCCACCGCCCAGATTTACGAAAAGGCTCTTCCTGTCGCCGCCGTTTTCGCCCATCTGCATCCATATCAGCTGCAATGTGTTCAGATTCTTGTTTTCCTCGCCACTCTTTATCCTTACGGCTATGGCGCCCCTTTCGGCCAGGCACTTCAGGCGTCCGAGGCAGTTGAGTTCGGTGTTCTCGTCCACAAGCACGAATACCTTGCCCTTGTGGAGGTCCAATATTTTCTTAAGCTCGAGGTCGGCATTGCTGGTGCAGACCACATTTTCGGGTAAATTCATCGTTTTAGCGTTTTTTCAAAATTTTTCCAACGTCAAAGATAAATATTATTAATTAATTATTACCTTTACTCTCTCATTTTTTTTATGCATTATGCTATCTTTTTTGTTTCAGCTGATACAGAAATCATGGCAGCTAATGGCGTGTATTAACTATAAACAACATATATTACATCTTGAATCAGCAGACTAAAAACAATAATCAGCAGGAGCCGCTGGATCCGTTCCAGATAGGCCAGGTGGTGGTTTTCGACAAGCCGCTGCAGTGGACATCGTTTGATATGGTAAACAAGGTGAGGTATCTGCTTCGCCATTACCGCGGACTCAGGAAGATAAAGGTGGGCCACGCCGGCACTCTCGACCCATTGGCCAGCGGAGTGCTCATAGTGTGCACCGGCCGCAAGACCAAGGAGATTACCACCTATCAGGACCACGACAAGGAATACATCGCCACAGTTCGCCTGGGCGCCACAACCCCGAGCTTCGACCTGGAGACCGAGCCAGAGAACTTCGTGGATGCCAGCCACATTACATTGGCCGACATCAACCAGTGCTTGAAGACATTCATAGGACAGCAGCAGCAGTATCCGCCCGTATATTCGGCCAAGAAGATAAACGGCGAGCGCGCATTCGTGGCCGCTCACGAGGGCCGCGGCGACGAGGTGAAGATGCGCCCGCAGATTATAGAGATCATGGATCTGGAGGTTACGGAATACAACGACGACAGCAAGGAGTTCAAGCTCCGGGTGCATTGCAGCAAGGGCACATACATCCGCTCGCTGGCCAACGACCTGGGCAAGCGTCTGGGCGTGGGTGGATACCTCGCCGGATTGCGCCGCACAAGGATAGGAGAGATTAAGGTGGAAAATGCAATTTCGATAGAAAATTTTGAGAAATCCTTGCAGGTTTCTGAATAATTTTGTTTAACTTTGCAGTATTGCAAATATTGTATTCTCTCAACAACTAATTAGTTTTAAAAGTTAGATGAAGCTATCTAAATTTAAATTTGATTTGCCCGACAAGCTAATAGCTCAGTCGCCATCCGAAAACCGCGACGACTGCAAGCTAATGGTGCTCAACAGAAAAGCCAAAACTATTGAGCACAAGCAGTTTGTGGATATTGCAAAGTATTTCGACGAGGGCGACGTTATGGTATTCAACAATACCAAGGTGATTCCAGCACGACTCTATGGCAACAAGGAAAAGACAGGAGCCAAGATCGAGGTATTCCTGCTCAGGGAATTGAACAAGGAGATGCGTTTCTGGGATGTACTCGTGGATCCCGCCAGAAAGATACGTATCGGCAACAAGCTCTATTTCGGCGACGACGACAGCCTGGTGGCCGAGGTGATAGACAATACTACCTCAAGGGGAAGAACTCTGAGATTCCTCTTCGACGGACAGTACGACGACTTCAAGAAACTGCTCTACGGCCTGGGCGAGACTCCGCTCCCTAAATACATTCACCGTCCGGTGGAGCCCATCGACAACGACCGCTACCAGACCATCTACGCCAAATACGAGGGCGCCGTGGCAGGACCGGCAGCCGGTTTCCACTTCAACAAGAACCTCCTCAAGAGGCTTGAGATTGTGGGTGTCAACTTTGCCGAGATTACTCTCCACAAGGGCCTGGGTCATCTCCGCAGCGTGGATGTGGAGGATCTCACCAAGCACAAGATGGACAGCGAGCAGATAATAATAGGCGAGGACTGCGCCGCAATTGTCAACAAGGCCAAGGAAGAGGAGAAGAAGGTCTGCGCCGTGGGCATCACCACGCTCCGCACTCTGGAGAGCTCTGTTTCCACCACCGACAGGCTGAAGCCTTTTGATGGATGGACCAACAAGTTCATTTTCCCTCCATACGACTTCCGCGTGCCCAACGCCCTTGTCACAAACTTCCATCAGCCATATTCCACAATGCTGATGTCCACAGCCGCATTCGTGGGCTTCGATTTCCTAATCGAGGCATACAACGAGGCTGTTAAGAAGAAATACATGTTTGGCGATTACGGCGACGCAATGCTCATTATCTAAATTTTTTGCGGAACATAGAAAAAGCGCAACGCTGTTGATGCAGGAGTTGAATTCTGCATTAACGGCGTTGCGCTTTTTTCCCTGACGGCATACAGTCAGGAAAAGATGCTAAAACCAATTGTCGGCCGAGTCCATGGCCAGAGTGGCGATTATCTCGTTGAGGGTTGCGTTGTCCTCTGTTTCGGCAATGTGTTTCTCGATGAAGGCTACTGTCTCGTTTGCTGTATTGTTCATAGTGGTTGTTTTTTTGGGGTTGATGTTTTGTTTTTTATATATTATTAACACAAAAAAACTTCATAACCCTAATGAAAAAGCAACATTTTTTTGTGACTTTTTATTATTTCTTTTCGGCATTGGCTGTCGAGCGCTGTGGAATAGATTTTGCTGATAAGAATTAATAGACAACTGATAAAAATTAACCAAACTTTTTTTTAGATATGAAGATTATTAAGGGCATTATAGTGCTGATGGCTGTGGTGGCCATGGCCAATGCGTCTTGGGCACAGGAGCTTAATCCGCTGCAGATTATCTGGAATTCGGGCAATTCTGCAATTCCCATCACCGAGGCCAAGGAAGAGGGAATAGACCTGGGTACTGTGTCGTCTACATTGCACAACGATGTCAGGAACATAGGCAACTATGCCTCTGACCTGTCGATACAGTGCATTTTTCCGGCGGCTGATATGCTCCAGCTTTTTCCCGACGGTGTCAACTATGTGGTGAAATGGTATTACTACATGAGCACACGCAGGATGCTGATGTCGAACACCACGGTAAAAGTGAGCGCCAGCGAGGCCGACAGCCAGGGCATGGTGACTCTGCTCTCCAATCCCAAGCAGAAGCTCCGCGCCGGATGGTGGGAGGTAGTGATAATAAACAAGGAGACCAGCGACTCGGTGAGATACGCCGGCAATAGTCAGTACCAAATTTTCATCAAATAACTATTCCTTATATTTTGTCGAAAAGGAAAAGGCGTGAATGCAGGGATGCGTTCACGCCTTTGTTTATTTGATGCAGATTGTATGAGAGATTCTTTGTTAGAACTTGAATGTGAGGCCTACGCCTATCACGTCCTTGAACTGCACGAGCGAATTGCGCTCTATGTCTGTATCAGCTTCCTTTATGGTGATATCCTCGTCGTAGATGAGCTCAGATGTAAAACTGAATGCCAGCCACTTGTTGATCTGGAAGGTAAGGATGAGGTTCCAGTCGATATCTACCTCATCTACAAAACCATCCTTATAGTTGCTGAAGAGTGTCACATTGGTATTCAGGCTTGCCATCTTGGTGAGATTGTAGCTGGCATTGGCCCTCATGTACCATCCGAACTCCGAGCGTGAGTGGTCGCCCTTCTCCACACCGAATGCGCCGGCCTCAGCAAGCTCGTCGTTGGTTACCACAGTGGTTTTTCCACACATTGGAGATAGGTAGAGGGTGAAATGCTCGTTGGGCTGGTAGTCGAATCCCAGTGTGTAGGTCAAGTACAGCGGCGACCACCATCCTGAAGTCACCTTGTCTTTCTCGCCGTCGCCGTTGTAGCTCCAGCTGTTGGTGAACTGCGACTTGTAATCGAATATGCATGAGTAATACCATTTCTTGCTGATGGCGTATCCGTACTTGGATGCGAACTGGAGCTTGTCGTCGGTCTTGCGGAACTCGTCGTACTTGTCCTTCAGCTTCAGAGTGCCGTACTGGCCGAGTATTGTATTCTGCCATGAGTGCTTGCCCTTGGCGTAGTTGGCGTTGAAGTTGGCCAGCGAGTTGAGTCCTATCTGCTGGTCGCCGCCCGCCGCCCAGTTCTTCAGGCTGGTCTGCGATGCTGTGAGCGACAGCATTCCGCTGAATTTCCATGGATTGGCGCTGTCGGCCTCCAGGGCCTTTCTTGAGTCCTTGGCCAGGGCCTGTACGTCCTTTGCTGTGGCGTCGGTCTGGGCATTGGCCGCAATGCCGCCGGCCAGAATTGCGATTATCAGTAATAATTTTTTCATGGTTATTATGTATTAGTTGATATTAGTACTATATACTATAGGTGTTTGCTGTCTATGAATCTTGGATATTCGGGCAGCGAATGAGCAAAATTCTTGTGGTAGATGTCCCACTTGGCGCGGAAGTCCTCCAGAGCCTCCTGGTCGGGATGCTTCCTCCACTCGGTCTGCAGCGCCCTTGTCCTTATCGAATCGATGCAGGTTTCGGGCTCGGCCTTCCTCAGCTCGGATATCGCATTATCCACGCAGGCAAATTTCAGCTTGTTGTAGTCCTGCTTGAATAGCGGAAAATAGTAGTCGAGTATCAGCTTCTGTCCCTCCATGGCCTTGGTCTTGCTCATCGGGAAAAACCTGGCCACATCCAGATAGTTGTATGCCACAAGCACGCTCTTGCTTGGCAGGCTGTCCGCGGTCTTGGTCTTGTCGGGAATCTCGCGGTCCAGTATGCCGGATGCCTTGTGGAGCAGATACTGGGGTATGAATATGAACAATACTCCCAAAAATATAGCCGCATACAGCACCCATCTTACAATGGAAGGCTTTTTGCGCTTGTTGGCTGTGGTGTTGAAATATGTCATGGTTTTCTATAGTTTATTAGAATGCAAAAATACTATAATAAGCGAAAATAAAAACAAAACGGGGCGAAAACTAAACGAAAAATTAACTTTTGACCTCCAAATGTTAATAAATCGCAATTTCGGCAAAAAAGTGGCAGAAAAATTTGGAGTTTCTGAAAATTGTCCTTACCTTTGCATCGTCTTAATGAAAATGACACATCAAAAGCAGAATTAAACACTGCGGGGTGGAGCAGTAGGTAGCTCGTTGGGCTCATAACCCAAAGGTCACAGGTTCGAGTCCTGTCCCCGCTACTAAATATATCAGTCCTGATTGAAGCGATTCAGTCAGGATTTTTTTTGTTTTTTTCCAGCTGATAGCGTGTATATTGTTTGCATATCAGCTGATAGCATACATATTTTTAGCATATCAGCTGATAGCGTGTATAATACTTGCCATCAGCTGAAATGATTTTTTTTATTTTTCTTTTCCGATTTATTTTGTTATTATTGCATTCTGGATTAGTAATAACATTGAAAACTGTGCTCAAGAAGATACTGAAAATATATAACGATTTGACTGTGAAGCTGTTTCTGATTCCGTTTCAGAACGTGGACCGCGACAGATTCCTGAACAGGCAGAAGGGAATTACCGACGAGGAGTGCATCCGCAAGCGGAGCCGCCGGCTGGTGTTTCTGTGCTGCCTGGCCACATCGATGCTCACATTTCTGGCCACCCTGCCTACAGATGTGTGGCTGTCTATAATACTGGCCGTGCTCGATTTTATACAGTTTCAGTTTTTCGTCTTCGTAATCCAGCAGCAGCTCCTTTATTTATATGGATTCCAGGATTTGCGCGACGGCAGCAAGATCGACTATTCCAACGGCATGTTTCTGCTCTGGCTGCAGAACGATGTGATGCTCGGCTCCCACGACAGCATCACATCCAAGGTAAAGAGCGGTATCGGCTTCATAGTGCGCAAGCTGATAGCGTTTTTCATCACCAAGTCGCCGTTCCGCATCGTGGTGATGAACGGCCTGCGACAGCTCCTCAAATGGTTTGGCGTGATAGCCACGCATCAGTTCCTTACCGTGTCGATAGATTTGATAGTCTGCGTGGTGTGCGCCCTTGTGGCCGCCGGAGTGTCGGTTTGGCAGTTTTATCCCATGGGCAAGAAACTCCGCCAGAAGCTCGACGAGAAGGGCGCCGACTATTACGCCCAGCGCTGGAAATTCCACACCAGCAAGCCCACCAAGAAGGTGGTGGATAAATAGATTTTTTTTTCAAGACGGACCACGGTCTGTCTCTACGGGCGTCCGAGAAATTTTTTCCATTTCCACCAATTAATCATTCTCCTTATAGGCGAGCAGTTGTATGTCTTGCTAAACGACTTGGTAACTAATGGATTGATGGATAAGTCGTTGGCCAGCTTTATCTCACCTAAATCTTCAAATATATTGGTCTCGTATCTCGATGTGGAGCCCACGTTGCTGCCGCTGCCATCAGCTCCGCCGTTTATTATAAACGATTGTGTGGGATATATTGTAGGCATCTGATGCTTGAATCCTGAGTAGCAGAATCTTATGGACCAGGAGTTGATTTCGCCTGTCTGCTGCCTAAGAAGCATGGCGCTAAGGTCGGTGCCCGCCAGATCGAAGGCCTCACGCTGTTTGCCATTAGCTGCAAAAAACTTGAAATCAGATACTTCCCAATCCACCTTAGCCCAGCGGTCGCGCCATGTGGCCCAGCCCCATGAGCAGTTGCGCATTATGGCGTAGGTATTGTAGGCGTAGCCTTCGGGCAGCTCCACATTGGGCGAGTATCCTGCTATGCTCCAGGCATTTGTGTCCCGGTAAAAATCGAGAGCCTGGTTCATGTATCTCAGAAAATGCGGCGTGGCTATCAGGTCGTCCTCCAGCACTATGGCCGATTCGTGGCTCTCCAGCACTTCGGATACACCTTTTATTATATTCTGCGCCAGGCCGATATTCTCGGTGCGCCTTATAATATTTACATTGCGGAAGCCGCGTATTGCAGCTAATACAGTGCTTACTGCATTCACCTTAGGGTCGCCCTGAGTTTTTGGGCCGTCGGCAAATACGTAGAGGTCCGATTCCTTTGCCTCGGGATTCAGCAAAAGACTGTTGACGAGGCGGCGGAGGTGCTGCTCGCGGTTGTAGGCGAATATGATGATGGGTGCTCTCATGATGGCACAAAAATATAAAAAAATATTGAATTTATTTTTTGTTTTCAAATCTCTTTTCCTTATATTTGAAATCAAATATTTTTATCATAAAACACCTAATATTATGAGTACAAAAACAGTTGACATATTTTGCGTGAATACCGGAATCACCAAGACCTACAATACCGGAGTTACGCTTCAGGAGATTGCTGACGACCAGGAAATTACGCTTGAGAAGGCAATCGTGGGTGCCAAGGTAAACAATGCCGTTAAGGAACTCGACTATACCATCAACAAGCCAAAGGTTGTGGAGTTTTTCACCATAGAGAGCATCGACGGACAGAAAATGTATCAGCGCTCGCTCTGCTTCATTCTCGCCAAGGCGGTGAACGACGTGGACAGCAATATGCGTGTGCATGTGGACCACAGTATAAGCAAAGGTTTTTATTGTGAGTTGAAAGATATTAACAATGAAGACGTTAAGCCAACTCCAGAAATGGTTGCTCTTATTAAGAAGCAGATGGTAAAGATTGTGGCCGCCGACCACGAGTTTGAGCGCAAGGAGATTCCATCGGAGCAGGTGGCCGAGATTTTCGAGAAGCAGGGAATGCCCGAGAGAATCGACATGTTTAAGGGCAGAAGCCGTTTCTATTCGTCGGTTTACTCGCTCGACGGCTACCATGATTACTATATCAGCTACCTCTTGCCATCTACTGGCATGGTAAATGTATTTGACCTTGTGCCTTATTACGACGGAATGCTCCTGAGATATCCTACTGACTACAAGAATGTTGAGCTTGGCCCACTGGAGCTTCAGCCAAAACTCTTCGACGTGTTCCGCGAGCACAAATCTTGGGTTAAACTTCTCGGAATCTCTACCGTGGATTCGCTCAACAAAGCCGTTGCCGCAGGCGAGGCAGGCGAGGTAATCAAGGTTGCCGAGGCGCTTCAGGAGAAAAAAATTGCCCAGATTGCAGAGAGAATCAAGCAGTCGGGAAATATAAAGTTAGTTCTCATTGCCGGACCTTCGTCGTCGGGCAAGACAACAACCTCAATGCGTCTATGTGTTCAGCTGAGAGTTGCGGGATTGAAGCCAGTGCAGATCTCGCTCGACAACTACTTTGTGGACCGCGAGAAAACTCCAAAGGACGAGAAGGGCGACTACGATTTCGAGGCATTGGAAGCCGTTGACTACAAGCAGTTTAATCAGGATATGCTTGATATGATGGACGGTAAGAAGGTTGAGATGCCTATCTACAACTTCACAACCGGCAAACGAGAGTACAACGGCAACTTTATGACCGCTGACGAGGACACTGTTTTTGTTGTGGAGGGTATCCACGGACTGAATCCAACAATGAGTCAGATGATTCCCGCCGACAGGAAATTCAAGATTTACGTATCAGCTCTCACCCAGATCGGCATTGACAGTCATAATAGGATTCCTTCTACGGACAACCGACTTCTTCGTCGCATAATCCGCGATTTTCAGTACAGAAACTATTCAGCCGAGCAGACAATCAAGCGCTGGCCTGATGTTCGCCGTGGCGAGGACAAGAATATTTTCCCATTCCAGGAAGAGGCTGATGTTATGTTCAACTCGGCGCTTCCTTACGAGCTTGGAGTAATCAAGAAATACGCCGAGCCAGTTCTCAAGAATGTTCAGGAAAAATCACCAGAATATTCTGAGGCAAAGCGACTTATCAAGTTCCTCAGCTACTTCAAGGAGTTCCCGGACAACGAGATTCCTCCAACCTCTATCCTCAGGGAGTTCCTGACCGGAAGTTCGTTTAAGTACTAAACTTGCTCTGAAATTACCATTTTGCTGTTGTTTTGGGTTCAAAATCTGATATGTGATAAATCACATATTGTTGAATTTTAAAATGAATATCATTATGGTAATTTTGAGACAGAAAACTTTCTCAAATCCAGTAGCCAAGAGGAAACTTGAGAAAATCATAAATCAGATTTATGAATTGGGCTACGTACTTGATGAAAGAATTATCAATAGATTAGTAAATAGTATTTGGGATGTAATTTATTCGTTATGAGTAAGTACAGAAATCCGAACTACAAGCCTCAGAAACTAACAAGAGAGTTTGTTGTTCAAAATCAGAGAGATGCGTTGATCACAGCTGAAACAGAATTGGCTGGTCTGGTAAGTTTTGATATGATTGCAAAACAATATCTGCGAAAACTTGATGAAGATTGGTTTTATGATAGGAATTTGGATTCAATCAATGCCCCAGACGAATCCTTTACTTCTGAGGAATGCTTAAAATTTGCTGAGGCTTTGGAAGATGTCGCTGCCAGAGCCCTAAAGCATGCCAAAGAAATCCGAGATGCAAAATATCTTGGGTTCAATGATATGCCGGAGGAGATTCAGCAAAAATATTGGGATGCCTTGGATGAAGAAGTTTATCAAGCGACAGGTCGCAGAAAAAAACGCGATCAGTAAGAAAAGAATGTGATTTATCAATCAATATTTGCCTTCTGGTGCTTTGCCACCGGGAGGCATTTTTTTTATCCGAAAAATCTCTGTGCTATCAGTGGTTATCTGTGCGAAATTTTTTATCTTTGTGAAATAATTATCCATTATCCATT
>JAZUEG010000201.1:0-4533 GCA_045640025.1 Bacteroidales bacterium | reverse complement strand
GTTTCGGCCCCGGCGGAATCAAGGGAGTAGGCGAGGGCGCTGTGGAGGCCATTGTATCCGAGCGAGAGAAAAACGGACCTTTCAAGGACTTGTTCGATTTTGCCGAGAGAGTGAACCTATCGCAGGTCAACCGACGCACATTGGAGAACCTTGCGCTTGCAGGTGCCTTCGACTCCATTTCGGGAATCAACCGTTCGCAGTTTCTGGAGCCGGCCGAAAACGATCCAACAATGACATTTGTGGAGGCGCTCAGCAAATACGGTCAGAAAATCCAGCAGGGAGCCGCTCAGGTTCAGAACTCTCTCTTCGGCGATGTGGTGAAGGTGGAGGTCAAGAAACCGTCGCCATCGCCATGCGAGGAGTGGAACGATCTTGTTCGTCTCAACAAGGAGAAAGACCTCGTGGGAATCTATCTCTCGGCCCATCCGCTCGATGGATACCGCCTTGAGATAGAGAACTACTGCAACACCAAACTCTCTGAGCTTGAGAATCTTCAGGAGATCAACGGTCGCGAGGTCAAGTGCGCCGGAATCATCACAGCTGTGGAGGAGCGCACCGGAAAAACCGGAAAGCCTTTCGGATTCGTTACAGTGGAGGATTTCGACGGCCAGTACCGTTTTGCATTCTTCGGCAAAACCTATCTTGACTACAAGAAATATTTCACCATGGGATGGGCCGTGCTCATCAAGGGAAAAGCCCAGCCAAAATGGAACAACCCCGAAGAGCTGGATTTCAACATCCAGAGCATGGAGCTTCTTTCCGAGATGAAGGACCAGATGCTGAAGGGCATTACGCTTAATCTGCCCATCGGCGACCTTACACCCAATACCTTGAATTTCCTCAAAGGATTGGGCGAGCACAAGGGCGATCAGCTTCTCGAATTCACTTTCCACGATCCCAAGACCAATATTCAGGTAAGGATGCATTCGAGGTCGCACCGAATCAAGATCGACAACGCTCTCATCCAAAAGCTCAGGGAAGAGAACATAGAGTACAAGATTCATTAGTTTTTTTTATAGTTGTTAGCTGATACGGTAATAATACGCCATCAGCTTGTATAAAAATACAACGCCATTAGCTGCAAAAACTATAAAATTGTATTAGCTGATACAGTAAATACGCCATCAGCTGCAAAAAAAAATATGACCCGGAGATTGCTGATTTTGAGGTAATCTCCGGGTTTTTTCGATGGTTTTGGCGTTTTCCTCTATGTAATGGGGGTGGCTGAAAATTCTTGAAAAAAATATACAAAAACATTATGTTCGGTGCATTAATTGCATTATATTTGCCAGTAAAAGAATGAAAAATACCCAATAAATTATGACTGACAAATATCACAACATCAAATTATCGAAAAGACTGCTGATTGCGGTTTTATTCGTGGAATTGCCTATCCTGATCGCCACAATAATTTCGGTGGTGAATATCGGATCGCTTTACAATTCCGCATCGGAACTATCTCAGAAGTATATCGCCATTTCCGACGGCTGCAACGAGCTGGAGGACAGGATTGGTGTGGCCCTGAATACCATTGTGGGATCGGCCGGAAGCACCAACGACGCCGAAAAAGTAATCAACGAAGTTTTGGCCAAATCGGCTGAAATCAAGACCATTATAGACGCCGGAAGCGATGATCCAGAGCTTCTGGAGGCTTACAACGACCTCGACAATGCTTTCAAGACCGCCATTGCGCGATCCAAGCAGCTGACCGACGGCGCCAAGGGCGCTGCCGCTACCATGGCCGGACTCTCAAAAAACATGCAGGACTATACCAAGCTTAGCAATGAGCTTGTGGCTACCGTAAAACAGAAAGCCCTTCAGTATCAGGCTTCCGGCAACAAGCAGGCCTCCGCTAACTACACTAAGGCTCTGGTACCGCTCACTTCTTCTATATATCTGCCATATCTCTGCACTCAGGGCGACAACCTCCAGAACGACGAGGTGCGCAATAAGTATATTGCACAGCTGATACAGACTCACAAGGAGGCTCAGCCTCTGCTGACCGGCGACGATGCTGCCAAGCTGAAGCAGATTGTGGCCATCCGAGACGAATACATTTCGCATGCCAGCGGATTCCTGAAAGACTACACCGCCATTGCCCTCGGAAAGGCTCGCAGCGCCGAGACCAGAGAGCTGATGATTTCGAAGGTAAACCACCTTCAGGATATATCCAACCAGCGTTGCGACGAGTTCTGCAATGCCATCCATTCAAGGATTCAGAAACTCTTCTTCGTAGTTGTAATTGGTATTATTCTTACTCTTGTTTTTGGCGGAGTGGCTGTTACAAGCATGAACCAGACCATCGTAAATCCTGTAGTAAACCTCGTGGACGTGGCCAAGAAGATAGCCAACGCCGACCTCGTAAACGATATCAAGCACAACAACCACGACAGCGAGATTATGATGCTTGAGGATGCGTTTGCCACCATGACCGACAAGCTTACCGACCTGATGAAACAGTTGAAATCCACCGCGATAGAGGTTGCCAATTCCAGCCGTGATATGTCGACAGCTTCCGAGAATATGAGCAACTCTGCCAACGAGCAGGCCGCATCGGCCGAGGAGGTTTCGTCGGCCATCGAGGAGATGAGCGCTTCCATCAGCCAAAACAACGACAATGCCCAGGAGACCGAGCGCATTGCCCGCGGAAACTCCTCTACCATAGAGGTTTGCAATCAGTCGGCAGAGCGCAGCGGACAGTCGATGAATGTGATTGCCCAGAAGATTACCATCATCAACGACATAGCATTCCAGACCAACATTCTGGCTCTCAACGCCGCAGTAGAGGCCGCACGCGCCGGCGAGCACGGCAAGGGCTTTGCTGTTGTGGCGGCTGAAATCCGTAAACTTGCCGAGCACTGCGCCGTGGCAGCCAAGGATATCGATTCCACAAGCAAGGAGAGCGTGGAAATTGTTCGTCAGAATGCCGAGGCGTTTACATCGGTATTGCCTGAGATTCAGCGTACTACACAGCTTCTTCAGGAGATTTCGGCAGCGTGTCAGGAACAGGCCAATGGTTCGGCTCAGATCAATACCGCCGTTCAGAGGTTCAATCAGACCACACAGGAGTTTGCGTCGCTGGCCGAGGAGCTCTCTACCAACAGCCAGACTCTTGCCTCTGAGGCCGACAATCTGCTTGCCATTACCGAGACCTTCAGGATTAAGGAATAGGTATTGTATTAGCTGATACAGAAAAATCTTCACCAGACTGCGCAGGAATCTTCTCATGCGGGAAGTCTCTCAAAAGTTTTTTTTTGAAAAAAATTTCGTAGATTGAAATTTCGGTTTTATATTTGCATTTACGAATTACAAACCGTTATTATTAAATAAAAACTTAAAAAATGAGTGACGAAAAGATTCAAAATATGAAGCTGTTTACCAGGCTCATAATCGCAGTTATATTTGTGGAGCTTCCTATTGTATTAGCTACAATAATCTGCTTCTTTAATATTACAAAAGTATATAAATCGTCGGAAGCCATCGACATTAAATACATATCAGTGGCCAAAACGTGCAATATGCTTGAGGGCATGGTGGATGCTCTTTTTGATTCTTTTGAATCCGACAAGGGAGGCAACTCATACGCCGAAAGTCCTACAGTAGTGGAAGATACATGGAATCTCTACAACGAGTTAAATGCTATCTGCTCCGCTCCTGATATGAATGACGAAATCAGGAACTCCTGTTCAGAATTGGGCGCCGAGCTCGAAAAGACCAAGAATCTTTTTTCGAATTTCAAGTCGTTGAAAATCAACGGCAGCGTGGAGGATGTTGCCAAGGCGAGCAAGGAAATGCAGGATCTCAAGGAGTATATTCTCTTCAAGGATAATGTGCTTCAGGATGCCATTCACAATTATATTGCCGATTACAACAAGGAAATCCAGACAAGGATTAGGATACTTTTCTTTGTTATAATTGGCGGTCTGATCTTTACACTCATTTTTGGAGGCATGACACTCAAGAGTATGCAGAGATCCATCATCGACCCAACTCTCCGCCTCGTGAATGTGGCCAACAAGATAGCTAATGCCGACCTCGTAAACGATATCAAGCATACCCAGGCCAGGAGTGAGATTTCGATGCTTGAGGAGGCTTTTGCCACCATGACCGACAAGCTCACCGACCTGATGCAACAGCTGAAAACCACTGCCGAGGAACTTTCGATAGCCAGCAATGATATGTCGACGGCTTCCGAAAACATGAGCAACTCTGCCAACGAGCAGGCCGCATCTGCCGAGGAGGTTTCGTCGGCCATAGAGGAGATGAGCGCATCGATCTCGCAGAACAACGACAATGCCCGCGAGACCGAGAAGATAGCGCGCAACAATTCAAGCACGCTGGAAGTTTGTGCCGATTCGGCCGAGCGGAGCGAGAAGTCGATGACTCTGATTGCACAGAAAATCAACATCATCAACGATATAGCATTCCAGACCAATATTCTGGCGCTGAACGCCGCCGTAGAGGCGGCGCGCGCCGGCGATCAGGGAAAAGGTTTTGCCGTTGTGGCCGCCGAGGTCAAGTCGGAGGCCAAGC